>NZ_RZOF01000620.1:0-1253 GCF_003998955.1 Mesorhizobium sp. M4B.F.Ca.ET.017.02.2.1
GAGTGGTACGGGGCCGTGGCCGCCATGTGCGAGCCGCTGAAGATCGACCTCGCCAAGATGCACGAGGAAATCGGCGCGGGTTTCATGGAGGCGTGCATCGGCGCCGGCGAGGGCATGGAGCCGGCCGACCAGCTGGTTCTCCTGAAGAACTTCATCCGCGCGCTGGCGCTGCGGCAGGGCCGGTCGGTCACCTTCATGCCGCGCTGGAACGAAAAGGCGGATAGCCAGTCGATCCACCTGCACATCAGCCTGAAGGACAAGACCGGCAGGTCCCTGTTCTGGGACGCGAAGGAGAAGAACGGCGTCAGCCGCACTTTTCGCCACTTCCTTGGCGGCCTGCAGGCCTATGTCGGCGACACGACGCTAGTTTTTCAGCCGACGGTGAACAGCTACCGGCGTTTCGCCCCCGGCACTTTCGCGCCGCCTGGCCTGACATGGGGTTTCGAAAACCGTACCACCTGCTTTCGCCTCGTCGGTCATGACGCGGGGTCCCTGCGGGTGGAAAATCGCCTGCCCGGCGCAGATTCCAATCCCTACCTCTCGGCCGCCGCAACCATCGCGGCCGGGGTCGCCGGCGTCATCGGCGAGATCGAGCCAGATCCCGAAACCATCGGCTCGGGCTATGCGCAGCAACCCGCTCGCGACTTCGCCCGCTCGATGCCGGAGGCGATCGACCGGCTGCGCGGCTCCGCCTTCGCCAAGGACTGGCTGGGCGCACGCTTTGTCGAGGCGTTCACGGCCACCCGCGAAAGCCAGCACAACGAGTTCCGTCGCAAGGTTCCGGACGTCGAGCTGGAACGCTTCTTCGACCTGGGGTGAATGACCATGGATGCCGATCTGCGCGCCCGTTTCATCGAAGGCATGAGCCGCGTGGCCGCCGCCGTCACCGTGGTGACCACGGACGGCGAGGCAGGTCGTTTCGGCGTGACCGTTTCATCGATGACGTCGGTGTCCGCCGACACCAGCCGGCCTTCATTGCTGATCAGCGTCCATCACCTCAGCCCCGCATGCGAGGCGATCAAGAAGAACAGGCGGTTCTGCGCCAACGTGCTCAGCGGCAACCAGAGATTAGTCTCGGATCTCTTCTCCGGCCGCCTCAAGCATTTGAACCAGGACCGGTTCGGCGCGATCGCTTGGCATCCCGGCGCGACCGGCGCGCCGATCATCGATGGCGCTGTCGTTTCTCTCGACTGCGAACTCAAGACGGCGCTGATGTGGGGAACCCATTTCCTCTTTATCGGAGAGGCCGAGAC
>NZ_RZOF01000621.1:0-1230 GCF_003998955.1 Mesorhizobium sp. M4B.F.Ca.ET.017.02.2.1
GCTATGCGGATCGACCCTCCCCACAAGGGGGAGGGTGGGCGCTTACCCCCAGATCATCAGCGCCACCAGCCCGAGCCCGCCGACCACCAAGCGCCACCAGCCGAACAGCGAATAGCCGTTGCGCGAGACGTAATCGAGCAGGAAGCGGACGACGAACAGCGCGGTGACGAAGGCGGCGACGAAGCCGATGGCGATGATCGGCAGGTCGGCCGAGGTCAGCACGTTGCGGTTCTTGAACAGGTCGAAGGCGAAGGCGCCGACCATGGTCGGGATGGCGAGAAAGAAGGAGAATTCCGCCGCCGCGCGCTTGTCGACGCCGAGCAGCAGCGCGCCGACGATGGTCGAGCCGGAGCGCGAGGTGCCGGGGATCAGCGACAGGCACTGGAACAGGCCGATCTGCAGATAGAGCCGCGTCGGGAAGCGCTCGACGTCGCGATAGACGGGCTTGAGGTTCATCCGATCGACCAGAAGCAGGACGACGCCGCCGATGATCAGCATGATGCAGATCAGCCGCGGCGATTCGAACAGGATAGTCTTGATGAAGTCATGCGCCAGCGCGCCGATGATGGCCGCCGGCAGGAAGGCGATGAGGATGCCGATGACGAAATGCCTGGTCAGCCGGTCGTGCGGCAGTTCGAGCAGCATCTGCCACAGGCGTTTGAAATAGACGCTGAGGATGGCGAGGATGGCGCCGAGCTGGATCAGGATCTCGAACGCCTTGCCGGTCGAATGGAAGCCGAGGAAATGGCCGGCGAGCAGGATGTGGCCGGTCGAAGACACCGGAATGAACTCGGTCAGGCCCTCCAGCAGGCCGAGCAGCAGCGCTTCGACGATGGTCTGGCTATCCATGGCAACCTCGGGATTGGGACTCAAAGAAGGGCTTGCTTGTCATGGCGCGGAAGTCCCCCTATAGGTCGCAGCACCCTGACGGTCCGCTTTGCGGGCGGCCAAGACTTACCGGCGCGGCCGGCGATTCGCCAGTGCGCCTTATTATCGCGGGACCATGCTGACGCTCTTCCACCACCCGATGTTCGCCTCCTGCCGGTTCGTGCGCCTCGCCTTCGGCGAATATGGCGAGGAGCTGGCGCTGATCGAGGAAAAGCCGTGGACGCGGCGCAAGGAGTTTTTGGCGCTGAACCCGGCCGGAACCTTGCCGATCCTGCTTGCCGAGGGCGACGTGCCGATCGTCGGCGCCATGGTGATCGCCGAATATCTCGACGAGACGCGCGG
>NZ_RZOF01000622.1:0-1228 GCF_003998955.1 Mesorhizobium sp. M4B.F.Ca.ET.017.02.2.1
GCTCTTCGGGTCGAGAGGCGGCTGGCCGCCCTTCGGCGAGGCGAGCGTGATCTCGGCGCCGGCGTCCTTGAAGACGTAATACGGCCCTGCCAGCTCTTCGAGCCAGAAGCCGGTCTTCTTGCCGGTGTCGCCCAGAGTGTCGTGGGAGGTGAGTACGATGAGGACTTTCATTGTCGCTTGCTTTCGTCAAATGATGCCGCGCCGCGAGGCGTCGCCGCCGGTTGATTGGGAGCTCGATCAGCCGCATCGGCTTATCGACGAGACGACAATGGCACTTGCCCACATATTTTAGAAATTTACTTCTTCGATTTCAGATATTTATCTGAGATTATATCTCGATGAGATACGACCTGAACCTGCTTCCGGTTTTCCTGGCCCTGATGGAGGAGCGCAGCGTGACCCGGGCGGCAGCGCGGCTGGGCATCACGCAGCCGGCGCTGTCCAATTCGTTGAACCGCCTGCGCGACACCTTGCGGGATCCGCTGTTCATCCGGGAACGCTACGGCATAAAGCCGACGCAGCTCGCCGAGGAGATCGCGCCGACGATCGAGGCGGCGCTGGCGCAACTGGACGATCTCATCCTGAACCAGCAGGAGTTCCAGCCGGCAAACACCGAACGGCTGTTCACCCTTGCCCCCAACAGCTACGTGGAGATCGTGCTGATGCCGGCGCTGGTGGCGAGGGCGCGCGAACGAGCGCCGGGGATCAAGCTGCGCATGACGGCATTCGGCAACGATCTGGCCGAGACCGGCGTCATTTCCGGCACCACGGCCATGGTGCTCGGCCGGATCGTCGATCCGCCGGACAACCTTGTCGTCCAGCATCTCATGGACGATGGGCTGGCCTGCGTGGTGCGCAAGGACCATCCCGGCGTCCGGGACCGGATTTCCCGAGAACAGTACGAAATGCTCAAACATGTGAACGTGCTGCCGCCGGGCCGGCTGCGCGCTGGCGTCTTCCAGGCATTGGGGCAGCAAAACCTCAAGCGCGAGGTTGCGGTTTCCGTCACGCATTTCCTTGCCGTGCCGGAGATGCTTGCCGTCACCGACTATTGCGCAACGCTGCCGAAGCTTATCTGCCGCAGTCTCGAGCGCGATCCCCGGCTGAAAGTGCTGCCGACGCCGGTCGACCTCGGCACCTTTCCGGTGGAGATGGCCTGGCACGTTCGCTACCGCCACGACCCCGCCCACAGGTGGTTGCGCTCGCTGATCGGCGATCTGGCAAAGGA
>NZ_RZOF01000623.1:0-1226 GCF_003998955.1 Mesorhizobium sp. M4B.F.Ca.ET.017.02.2.1
GACATTTACCAAGATAGGAGAAAGCTGCTCATGCCCACCTCTAGGCAACAGGAACGCGTACCTGCATTTAGTCAGCAGGAATACCGCGAGCGCACTGCTCGGCTGCGAAAGCAAATGGCGGCGCGCGGAATGGATGCGCTGCTTGTCATGAACGAGAATAATATGAACTACCTCACCGGCTATGATGGATACTCGGAGTACGTTCCGCAGCTCGCTCTCGTGTGTCAAGACGATGAAGACCCGTGGCTGATTTTGCGCGAAATGGACACTTTGTGTGCAACACCCACCTCCTACCTGCCGGAATCACGCATTCTCAGTTATCCCGAGAAATACATTGGTTCGAGCCAGCTAACGGCATGGGAGCCGATTGGCGATCTAATCCGCGAGCGCACCAAGTCTAGCCGAATCGGGGTCGAACTGACGGCCAAGACGTTTGGAGTGAAGGACCATGCCGCCCTCGGTAACAGCTTGGATTCATCGAAGTTCATCGATGCCGATGGAATGCTTGGTAAACTAAAGACGGTAAAATCACCAGCTGAGCTTGCCTACATGGAGCAGGCCGGAAAGATTGTGGACAGGGCCATGCAGGTGGGCCGGCTCGAGATCGCTCCTGGCGCACGCGAATGCGACGTGGGCGCCGCCATAGTTAATGCTTTGGTCAAGGGCACTCCGGAAATCCCGGGCGGTGTTTGCGCCTTTCCAACTATGCCGGTTGGCGCTCCCGCCAATGCGCCGCATCTTTCGTGGTCTGACGCGAGCTATAAGATGGGCTGTCAGACTAACTTCGAGATTGGCGCCTTCCGACACCGCTATGCCTGCGCCTTGTCCCGGACGGTATTTTTGGGCGAGCCAACCGCTCGCGCGCGGCACCTACATCAAGCCGCTTTGGACGGCTTTCTCGCGCAGGTCGAAACGATACGGCCTGGAGTTGCGTGCTCTGAAGTTTCGCAAGCGTTCCAGCGCGCCTTTAAACCATACGGCGTGCGGAAGGAATCCAGAAGCGGCTACTCCATCGGCCACGGTTGGGTCGACGGCGGAATCAGCTTCCAGGTGGACGACGACACCGTGATTGAACCTAACATGACCTTCCACGTTCTCATCGGTATTTTTGAGAAGGATGACGGCTACGTCTTCAGTGAGACTGTCCGAGTGACTGAGAACGGCGCGAAGTCGCTAAGCAATATGTCACGCGATTTGTTGGTAAATTGCTGACTTTAAGCATAGCG
>NZ_RZOF01000624.1:0-1217 GCF_003998955.1 Mesorhizobium sp. M4B.F.Ca.ET.017.02.2.1
CGCTAGCCGCGAAGGCTCGCGTTCTGTCGCGCCCCCCTCTGTCCTGCCGGACATCTCCCCCACAAGGGGGGAGATCAGGCTCGCGCCGTCGATTTCGCCAATCTCCGACTTCGCAGGGGGAAAGCCGGCGGAGGAACTGCCAATCTCCCCCCACGTGGGGGAGATGTCCGGCAGGACAGAGGGGGGCGCCTCGCGCGAACCTTTCCCTTCTGCCTTGCCCCACGCGGCCTCTATTGCATCGTGCGCTGGCCTCGGTAGTTCGGCCGAAAAGGCGAAGTAGGCCTCTACGGAGAGGCCTTGCCCACCCACCTCCAGCGCATCCAGCAGTTCCCGCGGCGATTGCGGAATCCCGTCAACCGCATAGCCCTCCTCCTTCAGGTCATGCAGCATCGCAAGCACGCTGGACGGCACGTCCAGGCCGACGGCATAGCCCGTTCGCCCCGCAGCGCTCGGATAATCCGGTATCAGGATCGCCAGCTTGCGCTCGGCCCGCTCGGTCCGCCGCAGGCGAATGAACGCCGCGATGCGCTTGGCGACTTGCGCGACGCGACCTGCCTCCGGCCGGTTGGCGAAGGCGCGGAAAGCCAGCGCCGGGTCGGTTTCGCTCTCGCCCTTGAACGAAATCGCGCCGGCCAGGACGCGGCCGTCGAGTTCCGGCAGCACGACATGCATGGCAAGGTCAGCGGGTGCCAGGCCGCGCTGGTTTTTCTCCCAGACCTCGCGTCTGGTCGTGGCGACGATGACCTGGAAGACCGGCACGCCTGCACGGTCGAACAGGGTTTCCGCGCCGGGTTCAGCGCCGGAGGCGAATGCAGTGGCGGTGATGATGACGGCCGGGTTCAGCGAGGCGAGGGCGTTCTCGACGAAATCCAGCGAAACCGTGTCCTTGAGGCTGGAGACGAAGATTGGAACAGGGATCAGGCCTTGCGAGCGCAACGCCTCGACCAGCGCATCGATGGGCGCGACATCGGCGGCGAGCAGCATCGAGCGGTAGAAGAGGATTGGGATGACAGGCGCGCCGTCTCCCTCCCCCTCGAGGAGAGGGTGGCCCGCAGGGCCGGGAGGTGTCGGGACGACTGGGCTTAACGTCTCTTCCTGCGGTCGTTCTTCAGGGTGTCGGCGCGCGTCGCGGAGGACCCCACCCCCGGCCTGCGGCCGGCCCCTCCCCTCAAGGGGGAGGGGCCGGCCGCAGGCCGGGGGTGGGGTCCTCCGCGACG
>NZ_RZOF01000625.1:0-1206 GCF_003998955.1 Mesorhizobium sp. M4B.F.Ca.ET.017.02.2.1
GTGCTGATCCCGACGGCGGCGCATATCCGCAACCTCAATGCGGCCCGTCTCGCGGCCGACGTGATGGGCACGCCGACGCTGGTCGTGGCGCGCACCGACGCCGAGGCGGCGAAGCTTCTGACCTCGGACATCGACGAGCGCGACCGGCCCTTCGTCGACTATGACGCCGGCCGCACGGTCGAAGGCTTCTACCAGGTCAGGAACGGCATCGAGCCGTGCATCGCGCGCGCCATCGCCTACGCGCCGCACGCGGACCTGATCTGGTGCGAGACCTCGAAGCCGGATCTGGCGCAGGCCAGGAAGTTCGCCGAGGGCGTGCGCAAGCATCATCCGGGCAAGCTGCTGGCCTACAACTGCTCGCCGTCGTTCAACTGGAAGAAGAACCTCGACGACGCGACGATCGCCAAGTTCCAGCGGGAACTCGGCGCCATGGGCTACAAGTTCCAGTTCATCACGCTGGCTGGTTTCCACCAGCTCAACTTCGGCATGTTCGAGCTGGCGCGTGGCTACAAGGCGCGGCAGATGGCAGCCTATTCGGAATTGCAGGAAGCTGAATTCGCGGCCGAGGTCCATGGCTACACCGCGACCAAGCACCAGCGCGAGGTCGGCACCGGCTATTTCGATGCGGTGTCGATGGCGATCAGCGGCGGCCAGTCCTCGACAACGGCCATGCATGAATCGACCGAACACGCGCAGTTCAAGCCGGCGGCAGAGTGAGCCGGCGCAAGAGACGACCAACAGAGGAAACGCCCGAAGGGCAACTTAAAGGAGAAGACCAATGGCATCGATTAGCCGCGTCAAGGAAAGAGCCGAAGAGCAATCCTCGGCGATGAGCGTCGACCAGCAGGCAACCATCCGCATGCTGGCCAATGACCTGCACAGGCTCAACCAGTCGGTGATGAAGGCGGTCGAAGCGGGCGTCTCGGTGGAACTGGTGCGTTCGGCCAGACATCATGGCGGCGACGGCAACTGGGGCGATCTGCTGATCCCGGTGATCGTGACCCAGCAAAGCCACAGCTAGGCAAACTCCACCGCGCATTCGCTCTGCGACCGCGCAAAGGCCGAACTTTGTCTCGCCCGCGCCGCAACGCGCGGGCGACTTTCGTTTTTCACGGCCGATCCACTACTCTTTTTTCACAGCCGATCCACTACTGCCAGGAATAGAACTTGCACTAAATTTTAGGTTTTCTTGCTATATTCCAGATG
>NZ_RZOF01000626.1:0-1200 GCF_003998955.1 Mesorhizobium sp. M4B.F.Ca.ET.017.02.2.1
GCGCCTGGCTGAAGCGGCCGAATAGGATTGGAGACCAAACTGCGTAAATGGAAAATCGCTTTGGGAACGGCCGTGGCGCTCGGCGCAATTTCGATGGCCAGCGTCCATCTGCTCGACATGGGCAGCTTGAGCCTCAATGCCGGCACGGCGGGCGCGGCGCCCGCGCCGGCGGCCTTCGTGATGCCGGTGCCGGTGGTGAACGTCGTCAAGAAGACCATCCCGATCTATCTCGACTATGCCGCGCGCGTCGAGTCGATCCGCAGCATCACGCTGCAGGCCCGCGTGCCCGGCTACCTGCAGGAGCAGGCTGCCGCCGACGGCAGCGACGTCAAGCAGGGCGACCTGCTCTACCGGATCGCGCCGCAGGACTATCAGGCCGCACTCGACCAGGCGCAGGCCGAGATCGAGCGTGACACGGCGACGCTCGACTACGCGCGCTCCAATCTCGGTCGCGGCACCGAGCTCGCCAAGAGCGGCTACCTCGCCAAGGACAGCTTCGACCAGCGCACCAGCACCTTGCGCGCGGCCGAGGCGGCGCTTGCGGTCGACAGGGCGGCGCTCCGCACCGCCGAGCTCAACCTCGGCTATGCGGAGATCAAGGCGCCGTTCCCGGGGCGCATCGGCCGCAACCAGGCTTCGGTCGGCACGCTGGTCAGCGTCGCCGGCACGGTGCTCAACACGCTGGTGCAGCTCGATCCGATCTACGTCACCTTCAATCCGAGCGAGACGGATCTGGTTGAGATCGAGGCGGCCAAGGCGGCCGGCCCGATCGCCGTCGATGTTCTGTTGCCGGGTCAGACGGAACCCAGCCAGAAGGGCGAGCTCACCTTCATCGACAACACGATCGATCATTCGACCGGCACCATCACGGCGCGGGCGACGATCGGCAATGCGAAGTTCTCGTTGCTGCCCGGCCAGTATGTTCGCGTCCGGCTGCATGTGAAGGAGCAGCCCGACACGCTGATGGTCCCGCAGGTGGCGCTCGGCTCCAGCCAGCTCGGCAAGTGCCTCTACGTCGTCGGCAAGGGCAATACTGTCGGCCAGCGCATGGTGTCGCTCGGCCCGGTCAATGGCGACCAGGTGGCCATCCTGAGCGGCGTCGCCGAGGGCGACCAGGTGATTACCGGCAACCTGCAGAAGATCGGCCCCGGCATGCCCGTCTCGCCGCTGCCGCAACAAAAACCGGCCAGCTGATAACCC
>NZ_RZOF01000627.1:0-1188 GCF_003998955.1 Mesorhizobium sp. M4B.F.Ca.ET.017.02.2.1
GTAGATCTCGCGCCCGAGTTGGCGACCCGGCTATCACAGGCGCTACGTGAACTTGGCATCGCGGCGAGTTTCTGGCCGGGTGGACGAATGCGCTGGGTCACCCATCTCGACGTCGATCGTGTCGCCGTTGCCGAGGCAATCGCAGCGGTGCGCAAGGTCGCTGAGAGTCGGAGATGAAAAGGGCCCCAAAGTCGCACGATGGCGCCAAGCCACGCGGGCGTGAAGTCGAATCCTTGCGGCGAGTTGTGCTCCGAGCCTCTGCACGAGCTCAAGACTTCAAGCCCACAACGACGACTATTTAAGGTTTCATTTCCTGCGTGCCCTGTCCGCGCCGGAGTCCCTCACGAGACTACCCGGCTGTCAGCGCGGGCTGGATCAAGTTTTTGGCTTCGACAACCTGAGCAGCGTCATCTTCGCCCCCAGCAGGGGTAAATCGCTCTGCTCTTCAGGACACTCAGCCCACCGATAGCGAGCCCTTGCCTCTTGATATCAAGCGCTGCCCTCACCAATCCATCACCACCTTACCCGAACTCCCACTCCTCATCGCATCAAAACCGGTCTGGAAATCGTCGATCCCAATGCGATGCGTGATCAGCCCCGAGACATCCAGCGGCCCCTGCACCAGGGCGATCATCTTGTACCAGGTCTCGAACATCTCGCGGCCGTAGATGCCTTTGAGGTGCAGCATCTTGAAGATGACCTTGTTCCAGTCGATCTCGAAGCCGGTCGGCGCGATGCCCAAAATGGCGATCTTGCCACCATTGTTCATGGTATCGATCATGTCGCGGAAGGCGGGTGCGGCGCCCGACATTTCCAGGCCGACGTCGAAACCCTCGGTCATGCCGAGCGCCGGCATGACGTCGCGCAGCTTTTCCTTCGAGGCGTCGACGACATGCTGGACGCCGAGCTTGCGCGCCAGGTCCAGCCGGACCGGGTTGATGTCGGTGATGACGACTTTTCGCGCGCCGACGCATTGCGCCACCAGCGCGCCCATGATGCCGATTGGCCCAGCGCCGGTGACCAGCACGTCCTCGCCGACCAGGTCGAAGGACAATGCGGTATGAACCGCATTGCCCAGCGGATCGAAGATCGCCGCGATCTCGTCCGGCACATCGTCGGGGATCGGCACGACATTGTGCTGCGGGATCGCCACATACTCGCCGAAGGCGCCGGGGCGATTGACGCCGA
>NZ_RZOF01000628.1:0-1183 GCF_003998955.1 Mesorhizobium sp. M4B.F.Ca.ET.017.02.2.1
TGACGGCCCGCTGGAACCAAATCGAGCCGGCCTATGTCGCATTCAAGAGCGGGCAGGAAATCCCTCTCAATGGGACCGCGCTCGCCGCCTGGTCTGGCGTCACGCCCGAACAGGCCGAAGTGCTGCGCACCGCCGGCATCCGCACGGTCGAGGAAGTCCGCGACCTGACCGACGGGCAGCTTGACCGCGTGCGCCTGCCGAACATGCGTGATCTGCGCAAGCAGGCAGCTCTCTTCCTCGAGAACAGCGACGCAGCCAAGGCCGCCGAGCGTGAGGCCGCGAAGGATGCCCAGATCGCCGAGTTGGTTGAGCGTCAGGCCGCGATGGAAGCCATGATTGAGGAGCTGACCAAGCCGAAGGGCAAGGGTAGGGAAGCCGCCTGATGTCCATCCTCGACGTGGTCAAAGGCGCCGCGACGGTGCTCGGCATGGAAGTGCCGACGCTTCTCTATGGCGCGACCGGTCGAGAGATGGTCGAGATGCAGGAACTGGCCAACGTCATGGCGTCCGAAATCGCGGATGCCCATGACTGGCAGAAGCTGCTGATCCTGAAGACGCTCACCGGCGATGGCGTGTCAGATGCGTTCGACATGCCGACCGACTTCCGGCGGATGCAGAAAACATCGTCGCTCTGGTCGTCGCGCTGGCAGTGGGCAACCGAACACCTCACCAGCCCGGATCAGTGGCTTGAGCTTCAGGTGACGCCGATCGCCACGGTGAACGGCTACTGGATTATTTTCGGCGACCAGTTCCACCAGTGGCCGGTGATGGCGAACACCGAAACCGTCAAATTCTTCTACGTGTCGAACGATCTGGTCATGGCCAGCGACACGTCGAAAAAGACGATGTTCACCGAAGATGCCGACAGCTTCCGGCTTTCCGAGGAACTGCTGAAAAAGGCGATCATCTATCGCTGGAAGCAGAACAAGGGGCAGGCCTACGAGCAGGATCTGGACGACTACCAGGACCTGCTCCTGCGCCGGATCGACAGCGACGGCGGTTCCAAGCCGGTCGTCTCTGGTCAGCCGCCTGTCAGTTGGCGCGGCCGGAGCGTTGCGTGGCCTGGCACGGTCACAGGTGCAGCGTGAGGTACGAGCGGTTTCCCGGCCGCCGGAAAGCCGTTCCGGCGCCTGCGCGCGCCATGGCGCAGCCCTTCACGTTCGGTGCACCGGTCGCTGGCTGGG
>NZ_RZOF01000629.1:0-1178 GCF_003998955.1 Mesorhizobium sp. M4B.F.Ca.ET.017.02.2.1
CACCTGCTCTGCCGCTTTGAGCTCGGGCCGCAGCACCGCGCCATAGAGGCGCAGCATCCAGCCGCGCCCCTCGCCCGTGACAGACTCCGGCGTGTAGCCGGTGTCGACCAGCACCGGCCCGGCCTGCGGATGCAGGATCAAGCCGTAGCGGACGCGCAGCCGCACACTGTGCCAGCCGCCGCCGCGCAGGATCAGCCGTTCGGCGGCACTGACCCAGGCACTGTTAGCAAAGTGGACCTTCATGCCGGGCCTCCGCCGGCGAAGGTGCGGTCGAGCCCCTGCGCGAAGGCGATTTTCGGCGCCCAGCCGAGCAGGCGGCGCGCCTTGGCGAGGTCGAGACTTTGCGCGTAGGCGAAGAGGCCGAGCCCATAGCGCGTCACCGGCGGCTCGGGACGGCCGGGAAGAGCGAGCGCTACCGCCTCCATGGCGCCGGCGGCCAGCATCGCCGGCCAGAGCGGCATCCGCCGCCAGCGCGCCGCGATGCCGGCGCGGGCGCAGGCCTCGTCGGCGATGCGGCGCACCGGCAGCGGCTCGCCGCCCGACACGTTGAAGACCTCGCCTTCCGCCTCCGGCGGCGCGGCAAGCGCCACCATCACCGCATCGACGACATCGTCGACATGGGTGAGATCGATGCGGGCGCGGCCGTCGCGGAAGACCGGCAGCGGACGGCTCTTCGCCGCCTTGATGAGGCGCGGCAGCAACGCGCGGTCGCCGGCGCCGTAGATGCCGCGCGGCCGCAACGCTACCGGGTGGATGGCGGGCGCCGCCAGCACCAGCCGCTCAGCCTCGCGTTTGGTGCGGGCATAGTGGTTGACCGGATCGGGCAAGGCGGCGTCCTCGGTGAGACCGAGCTGGTCGCGAAAGGCGAAGCACACGGACGGGCTGGAAATGTGGACGAAGCGGCTCACACCTCGCCGGGTCGCGAAATCGAGCAGGTTTTTCGTCGCCGTGACATTGGCCGCCTCGAAATCCGCCAGGCGCCCGAACGGCGCTGACAGTGCCGCGCAATGGACGATCCGCTCGACCCTGCCCAGTCTCGGATCGAGCGCGCTGTCGAGCGGCTGCGACAGGTCATGGCGGATGATCCGATGGCCTGCGGCCTCCAGCGCCGCACAACATGCCGCATCACGGCCGAGCCCGAGCGCCAGCGTGCCGGACGCGGCCAGCCTTTCCAGCAC
>NZ_RZOF01000062.1:0-10849 GCF_003998955.1 Mesorhizobium sp. M4B.F.Ca.ET.017.02.2.1
GTTCGGCGACCAGTCCTTCCAGGCCGGCAAGGGCGGCTGGCCGACGACGCCGTTCAGCCAGAAGTCCAGCCTGCCGTTCACCGCCGACCTGGACCTCACCACCGCGGCTCTTGCTGCCGGTCCCTTCGCCACCGCCTATGACGCGGCGCTGTCGCTGAAGCTCGACCAGGAGGGCATCCGGGTCTCCGATCTCAAGGCCAAGCTTTTTGGCGGCGCATTGACCGGCCTGTTCGAGCTGAAGAACAATGACGGCACCGGGCTCTTCTCCGGCCAGATGAAGCTTGCCGGCGCCGATCTTCCAGCCCTGCTGCCAAATGCCGGCCTGAGCGGCAGTGGCGACGTCTCGACGGCACTGTCGACCAGCGGCAAGTCGCTCGATGCAATGGTTGCGGCCTTGTCGGGTTCCGGCACGGCGGCGCTGAAGGGACTTACCGTGGCCGGCATGAACCCCGATGCCTTCGCCGCCTTCATCGACAAGGCCGATGCCATCGGGCGCGATATCGACGCGGGCAAGACCGCCGGCTTTGCGCCCGAGATCGCCGGCAACGGCAGTTTTGCCGCCAAGGACACCGATATTGCCTTCACCATTGCCGGCGGCATTCTCAGGGCGCCGCCGATCAGCCTCGACAATCCGTCAGCGTCGCTGTCGGCCGACGTTACCGCAGACCTCAACACCAGCACCGTCACAGCCAGGGGCGCGATCACCTACAGGCCGGGCGACGAGGCGCTTGTCGGCTCCGAACCGGCGGTGAATTTCAGCGTCGATGGGCCGCTTGGCGCCGCCGGACGCCAGTTCGACAGCGAGCCGCTGGCGCAGTTCCTGACGCAGCGCGCGCTGGAGAAGGAACAGCAGCGGGTCGAGGCCATGCAGGCGGCGCTGTTGGAGAAGCAGCGGCTGCGGCGCGAGGTGCGCTACTATGCAGCACTGCAGACCGAACGCGAGCGGGCGGCCGAGGAATTGCGCCGGCAGGAGGAAGAGGCGCGGCTGAAAGCCGAAGCCGAAGCGAAGGCCCTGGCTGAAGCGGAGGCGCAGGCCAAGGCCGAAGCTGAAGCAAAGGCACAGGCCGAGGCGGACGCGAAAGCCCAGGCCGAAGCCGAGGCAAAGGCACAAGCCGAAGCTGATGAGAAGGCCAAAGCCGAGGCTGAGGAAAAGGCGCAGGCCGAGGCGGACGCGAAGGCCAAAGCAGATGCCGAAGCCAGGGCACAACAGCAGGCGGCCGACGATGCGGCCAAAGCGCAAGCCGCGGAAGAGCGGCGAAAGGCCGAAGAGGCTTTGCGCATCGCCTCGGAAGAAAAGGCCAAGCGGGACGCCCAACGCAAGGCCGCCCAGCAGGCCCCCAAGCTCGACGGGTCGCTTCCCGGCGTCAATGACGGTTCGGCTCCACCACCGGCTAAGCCCAAGTCCAACCCGTTCACGATCGACAATCTGCTGAAGTCGCTGGACGGAGGGTGATGGCGGACCGAGGCCGGCCAGCCAGGCCACCCTCGGATCTTGTCAGTTGCGATCACCGATCCTGCCGACTGAGCAGCCGCTTTAGCATCGGCTCGATACGTCCGAGCTCGTCGAGATGCGCCGCCGACAGTTCGGCGAGGCAGTCATCGGCGCGCTCGGTGAGCCGCAAAAGCACACGGCGGTGGTCGTCCTTGTCCTGGTCCCTGGTGACAAGCCCGGCCTCGCACAGGCGGTCGACCAGTTCAACGGCGCTGTGGTGGCGGATGCGCAAGCGTTCGGCCAGGTCGCCGACCGTCACCGGTCCCGCGCCCGGAAACCCCTTGATCGCCAGCAGCGCCTGGTGCTGGCGCGGGGTGAGACCCGCCTCATTGGCCTGGACCTGGCTGAATTCGAGGAACCGCCGGATCAGGTAGCGGAATTCGGACAGCCGCTGATAGTCGGCCTGGCTGATGGCGGGGCGTGAGTTTTGCGAAGGCATCGTGGCCGACCTTTGTTCGTTTCCGGCAAAAGCTCAAACTGTTTTTCGTCGCAAATCGGCCTTGTACATTTATATCGTGTTACGATAGATAGTGGCCCGACAACCAGAAAGCTGGGCTCCAAAATGAAATCCGCTCATGCCGGAAACGGCCATCTCCGCGACTTCACAACCGACGCGCGGGTGCTTCTCATCGCGGCCATCGCCGTCGTGGTCGCCACGGCGGGGCTGTTTGCCGGCATTGCGCTGCTGAAGCTCATCCGGCTCTCCACCAACATCGCCTATTTCGGCCAGTTCTCGCTCGCCGAACTCAGGCTCGAGGACACGCCGCTTGGGCTTGCCGCCGTGATCGTGCCGGTGATCGGCGCGCTGATCATCGGCTTGATGGCACGCTTCGGCAGCGAGAAGATCCGCGGCCACGGCATTCCCGAGGCCATTGAGGCGATCCTGCTCGGGCGCTCGCGGCTCGACGCCAAGGTGGCGATCCTGAAGCCGTTGTCGTCGGCGATCTCGATCGGCTCGGGCGGGCCGTTCGGCGCGGAAGGCCCAATCATCATGACCGGCGGCGCCATCGGCTCGCTGATCGCGCAGATGCTGCCGGTCAGCGACAATGAGCGCAAGACGCTGCTGGTGGCGGGGGCGGCGGCCGGCATGACCACCGTGTTCGGAACGCCGATCGCCGCCATCATGCTGGCTGTCGAGCTGCTTCTGTTCGAATGGACGCCGCGCAGTTTCATTCCCGTCGCGGTCGCCGCCATCGTCGCCGAGGTCGAGCGCACTTTGCTGCATCTGCCGGGACCGATCTTCCCGTTCGAGGGCAGCATGGCGGCGACATTTCCGGGACTTGCCGGCTGGGTGCTGATCGGCATCTCAGCCGGGCTCCTGTCGGGATTGCTGACGCAGATGGTCTATGCCTGCGAGGATGCATTCCAGAAACTGCCGATCCACTGGATGTGGTGGCCGATGCTCGGCGGCCTGGTGGTCGGCATTGGCGGGCTGATCGAGCCGCAGGCGCTCGGCGTCGGCTATGACAACATCGCCAACATGCTGGACGGCAAAACGCTGGCGGCCGCCGCGCTAACGCTTCTGGTTGTGAAGGCGATCATCTGGTCGGTGGCGCTGGGCTCGGGAACGTCCGGCGGCGTGCTGGCGCCGCTGCTGATCATGGGCGGCGCGATGGGGGCCGCGCTTGCCGGCATCCTGCCCGAGGCGACCCCCGGCTTCTGGCCGCTGCTGGCGATGGCCGCGACCATGGGCGGCACCATGCGCGCGCCGCTGACCGCCACCTTCTTCGCGGTCGAGCTGACCGGCAACACCCATATCCTGGTGCCGCTGATCGCGGCCTGCGCCACGGCGCACGCGGTCACCGTGCTGTTGATGAAGCGCTCGATTCTGACCGAAAAGGTGGCGCGGCGAGGGCACCATCTGGTGCGCGAATACCGTATCGATCCGTTCGCGCTGACCAGGGTGCGCGAGGTGATGACGACAGAAGTCGAACGCGTGCCGGCAACGATGACCTTGCATGGCGCCGCCGCCTTCCTGACCGCGCCGGAGACGCGGCACCCGAGCTTTCCCGTCGTGACCGGGGAAGGGCACGTGCTTGGCGTCATCGATCCGCCGGCGATCCTGCGCTGGCGGCGCGCCGGCAAGCACCGCAAGACGACGCTTGGCGAGTTGCTGGCCGGCAGCAAGGTGACGCTTGCCTATCCCGACGAATATCTGGAGGGCCTGTCCGACAAGCTGCTGACGGCAAACATCTCGCATCTTCCCGTCGTTACGCGCGAGGATGCGCGCCTGGTCGGCTATGTCGGCTGGAAGGATCTGATGCGGGTCCGGTCGAAAAAGCAGGCGGAGGAACGTGACCGTTCGGCCTTGCTCTCCTTTGGCGCCCGGCGCCGGAAACAGGGCAGCGCGACGGGCCCTGTCTAAGCCACTCCAGCACCGCGCTTGGCCCAATCCAGCACATAAAGCCTGAGCGCGGAGGAGAGGTTGGCGTCGCGCGGACGGGTTTCGTCGATCTCGGCGACGAGAGCGGCAAGCGTCAGCTTTCGCGCCGCCGCGATCGTGACGAGGTCGTCGTAGAAGGGCTTTTCGAGCGAATAGCTCGTGCGATGGCCGCGGATCGTCACGGAACGCTTTTCGACCGGGCTCACGTGAGGCGCTCAGCTCTCGTTTGGATCACCAGGCTTTTCGCGGCGATGGCCGGCGATGAAGTGCTCGGCCTTGTCGGCGGCCAGGCGGTCGCGGTCCCTTTCGGCCTTTGAGCGGCCGTGCAGGGCACGGCTCTCGCCGGCCAGGCGCTCCTTCTCGGTGCGCGCCTTTTGCTTGCGGACCTGGCGGAGATTGACGACGTCGCCCATGCCGCACCGTCCGGCGTGTTATTTCTTGCGGAAGGCGTCGAGAGACACCACGTCGGCGCTCTTGCCGGCGTCCGCGGCGGCGGGCTTCTTGTCGGCCTCGGCGGCGGCCTTCTTCTTCGTCTCCGGCTTCTTCTCGGTGACGACGGCCAGCGGCTCGGGCGCGGGCTGCGCCGGTTCGTCGTCGGCCGCGCCGTCCGTCTTGACGTCGAATTCGAGCTCGAAATTGACCGAGGGATCGTAGAAGCCGCGGACTGCGGAGAAGGGGATCTCTAGCTTTTCCGGCACGTCGGAGAAGGAGAGCCCGACCTCGAAGCCGGTGTCGGACACTTTCAGGTCCCAGTACTGGAACTGGATGACGATGGTCATCTGCTCCGGATAGCGCTCGCGCAGCCGCGACGACACGCGCACGCCCGGCGCGCCGGTCAGGAACGTGATGAAGAAATGATGGTTGCCTGGAAGGCCGGTGCGCGCGACTTCGGCCAGGACCTTGCGCATGACGCCGCGCAACGCCTCCTGGGCCAGAATGTCGTAGCGGATGTGGTCGTCGGCCATGTGACGGTCGGGTTCCGTTGAATCGTCCGCATAGCTGTAATCAAGCTTGAGCGCGGCGTAAACCGCATATAGATCGCGGTCTCCCGGAAGCGAGGCTCTTTGCCGACGATTTGATGGCTCAGGCGCCGACGAGCGCGCTCTTTCTGGGCGCGTGGGAGGCGGCCTTGTGGCGGCCGAAGGCGCGCAGGAAGGTGCGCACGCCATTGCCGGCGGATTGCAGCACCTCTTCCTCCGTCGGCGTGCCGCCGAGCATGAAGCTTATCTGCAATTCGGCGTTGACGAGGGCAAGGAATTGGCGCGCCGCCACGTCCGGGTCGTCGATCGACAGGTGTCCGGCATAGGCGAGGCGGGCAAAGCGGGCGGCAAGCGCCGACCAGGTTCGCCCCGGCCCCTGTTCGCGCCATTCGGCGAAAAGCTCGGGATAACGTTCGCCCTCGGCCTGGATCAGCTTGCGCAGGAACCTGCCGTCACGGTTGCAGATGCAGTTGCGGTTCATGCGCACGGCAAAGCCGACAAGATCGGCTTCGAGGTCGCCGGGCTGGTCGGGGAAGGTGGCGATGGTGGCGAAGATGCCGGCGTTGCAGCGCTCGGTGAGGTCGCGCACGACGGCGATGAAGAGCTTTTCCTTGTCGCCATGGTGGTTGTAGACGGTCTGGCGCGATACGCCGGCCTCGGCGGCGATCAGGTCGATATTGGCGCCGGCAAATCCTTCGCGGCAGAAAACCGAAGCAGCGACCTCGACAACCGAAATGCGCTTTGCCTCATGGCTGCGTGGCGGGAAAGTGTCAGGAGAGGCGCCGGGCTTCATAAAAATCTATATAGCGGTGATTGACGATTTGGACAAGAGTGTCTAATTTTGTGGACATAGAACAAAGGCATTTCGCTCCGGATGGACGAATAGGTTCGCTCAAGAGACGAACAAGTTCGCTCTGGGATGTCGGAATGTCACGGGATGGAACGTCCTGGGTTAGACGCCGCCTTCGCGGCGGCAGCCAGATCCGAAAGAAGCCTTACCATGAGTCCCAAATTCCTCCGCATCGCGGTCGTGCTCGGCCTGTTGTCCGCCATCGGCCCGTTCGCCATCGACATGTATCTTCCTGCCCTGCCGTCGATCGGCGAGGATCTGCACGCCGGCACCTCGGCGGTGCAGATGAGCCTGCTGATCTTCTTCCTGTCGATGGGGTTCGGCCAGATCCTCGTCGGTCCGATCTCCGATATGGTCGGCCGCAAGCTGCCGCTCTATGGCGGCCTCGCGCTGTTCATGATCGGCGGCATCGGCTCGGCGATGGCGCCGACCATCGAATGGCTGATCGCCTTCCGCTTCCTGCAGGGCCTCGGCGCCAGCGCCGGCATGGCTATTCCGCGCGCCATCGTGCGCGACCTGCACACCGGCAACGAGGCGGCCAAGCTGATGTCATTGCTGATGCTGGTGTTTTCGGTGTCGCCGATTCTCGCGCCGTTGACCGGCAGCCAGATCATCGAGAGCTTCGGCTGGCGCGCCGTGTTCTGGACCGTGACGGGTGCGGCGGCGCTCGCCACCATCCTGCTCGCCACGTCGCTCAAGGAGACGCGCTCTGTCGAGGAGCGCGCCGGCTCCTCCTTCGGCACGGCGTTGTCCGGCTACCGCTACCTGATGGGCGACCGCAACTTCCTCGGGCTGGTAGCGATCGCCGGCTTCGGCATCGCCAGCTTCTTCGTCTATCTGTCGAGTTCGTCCTTCATTCTGATCGACCACTACGGCCTGTCGCCTTCGGTCTACAGCGTGTTCTTCTCGATCAACGCGGTTGCCTTCATCGGCATGTCGCAACTGACCGGGATGCTGGCGGACCGCTTCGGGCTGAAGCGCGTCGTCTGGGTGGCGGTGACCGGTTATGCGACGACGATGGTGGCGCTGTTCGCGATCATGGCCTCCGGCGTCGACCGGCTCGACGTGATGGCGGCGCTGCTCTTCGTCGGCTACGGCTTCCTCGGGCTGGTCATCCCGACCACTTCGGTGCTGGCCATGGAAGAGCATGGCGAGATCGCCGGCACCGCCTCGGCGCTGATGGGCACGCTGCATTTCGCCATCGGCGCGCTGGCCATGGGTGTCGCCGGGCTGTTCTTCGACGGCACGCCGCTGCCGATGGTGGCCGGCATCACGCTCTGCGCGGTGATTTCCTTCTCGCTGGCCAAGCTCACGCTCGGCCGCGTGCGGGAGACAGTGGAAGCGCCGGCCGAGTAAGCAACGCTCGAAATCGTAACAAAAAGGCCGGGCTCACCCGGCCTTTTTCATGTTTTGCATAAGCCGCATCGGCAACGAAGCGCAATCGCTCCGCGATGGGAACGAGCAAACAGAGGGTCGTAGCTCCGTACAAGGCGCAAAAAATGCCGCTGCAGAAAAATGGAGGAGGGGAGAAGTGGAGGTTTCTGTTGCCAGGTACCTCCGAACCCCGCCTAGAAGTGCGAACCTCTAGGGCTTGATTTGAAGCGTTCGCACTGCATTACGCAGCGAGACGAGCTTCCGCATAGTTGTCGTTGGCAACTATAAGTTTAGCCCGATGACGGTGGTACAATGCCGGGCAAAAGTACGATCTTTACACCTTCGTCGATCCTATTTCGCCCCCAGCAAAAGCCGCTCTTTCGACAAGAGCGGTTTTTGGTGGAGGCGCCGGGTACCGCCCCCGGGTCCGAACGGCTTATTGCATCGCCTGTTTATCGCCATAGTCGGTCAAGCCGACGAAACGAATATAGGGGCCGATCATGGAAATTGAAAGGCCGAATGGGACTTTGTCCCTATCTCAAAATGGGTTGACTTGCCGGCGCGCTCAACCGAAGCTTTGCACCGGTGAGGAGTTGCTACCTAGCGCACAGATTGCGTAGAGCGCCACAAGCCTCATCGACAGGATCCGTGGCGCCGACGAGGGGATTTTTCTGATGGCCGACTATCTCGCGGATGTGAAGAAGTACGACGCCGGCGCCAGCGCCGACGCGGTCGAGAAGATCGTCAAGCACCTGGGCATCGCGCTGAGGAACCGCGATTCCTCGCTGGTGTCCTGCACGGACCCGAAGGAACTGGAACGCGTCCGGGAGAACTGGGCCGCCAAGAAGCTCGGCGTCGCCGACGCCAAGAAGGCCGATGGTGCGATCGAGAAGGTCTGCAAGGCGATGGCCGCCGACAACACCAAGAGCCGGGTGACGTTCTACTACCTTGTGGCGAAGGACCTGGGCAAGCTCGGCTCCCTCTGAGATCGGGCGTCGGCTTGCAGAGGCCGGCGCCGCAAGGGCGGTCGCTCCAGATTTGAATTTGCACCCACTGGGCGGCAGTGCCGCCCCTCACCTGCCTGCCGACATCCTCTCCCCGTATAGTGACGGGGAGAGGGGACGCGGTCATTGATGGTTTCGCCAATCACCGGCGTTGCGAGAAGGGCAGCGGTGTGCGGCCAGCCTCTTTCTCCCCGTCACTATACGGGGAGAAATGCCCGGCAGGGCAATGAGGGGCGGCGCAACCGCCCGGAAAGAATGGTGGCAAAGCAATGCTTGTGCCGTATTGATGTGTTCGGCCAGCTGTCTGGCAGCTATAATGCCCGCACTCCCGAATCGAGGCCAAGCCGATGCGCCAGTATCTCGACCTGTTGAAGCATGTGCTGGAGAACGGCGTCGACCGCGGCGACCGCACCGGCACCGGCACCCGCGGGGTGTTCGGCTACCAGATGCGTTTCGACCTCTCACGCGGCTTCCCGGTCACGACGACCAAGAAGCTGCATCTGAAGTCGATCATCCACGAGCTGCTCTGGTTCCTGGCCGGTGACACCAACATCAAATACCTCAAGGACAATGGCGTCTCCATCTGGGACGAATGGGCGGACGAGAACGGCGACCTCGGCCCGGTCTACGGCAAGCAATGGCGCTCATGGCCGGACGGCCGTGGCGGCGAGATCGACCAGATCGCGGGCCTTCTGAAGGAGATCCGTCGCAATCCCAATTCGCGGCGGTTGATCGTCTCGGCGTGGAATCCGGCCGAGGTCGAGGCGATGGCGCTGCCGCCCTGCCACTGCCTGTTCCAGTTCTACGTCTCGGAAGGCCGGCTGTCCTGCCAGCTCTACCAGCGCTCCGCCGACATTTTCCTCGGCGTGCCGTTCAACATCGCCTCCTACGCGCTGCTGACGCTGATGGTGGCGCAGGTGACCGGGCTGAAGCCCGGCGATTTCGTGCACACGCTCGGCGACGCGCATCTCTACTCGAACCATTTCGAGCAGGCGCGCGAGCAGTTGCGGCGCACGCCGAAGCCGCTGCCGACGATGTGGATCAATCCGGAGGTGAAGGACCTTTTCGCCTTCCGGTTCGAGGATTTCCGGCTCGAGAACTACTTCGCCGACGCGACCATCAAGGCGCCGATCGCCGTCTAAGGAGTGTGGGTATTCAGGGGATGCCGGACTGCGACCGGCGGTTTCCTGCGCTTCCGGTCAGTCGATGCCGACCATGACATCCGAGGCCTTGATCACCGCATAGGCCTGCTTGCCCTTTTCGAGCTTGAGGTCGGCAACCGCTTCGTTGGTGATCGAGGCGGTGACGATGGCGCCGCCGGTATCGATGCGGACATGCGAAGTGGTGGCTCCCTTGACGATCTCGACGATCGTTCCCTTGAGGATATTGCGGGCGCTGATCTTCATCGAGGGCTCCTTCGCTGTGTTGGCTGAAATCCATCGTAGGCTGGGAAAATCCTGTCTGACAACGACAGTGGTCGCGAAAGCTCTTTCCTTGTTATATTCGTGCGGATATATCGATCGGCAGGCTTTGAGCCGAATGGATTTTCAAACCCCCGGGGAGAGTTTCATGCTGACGCGCACGGATTTCGGACTTAAGGCCTTCGCTGTTGGCGGGCTGACCGCACTTTTGATGGCCGCCGCACCCGCCGCCCATGCCGAGGACAAGGTGGTCGTCTTTGCCGCGGCCAGCCTCAAGGAGGCGCTCGATGGCGTCAACAAGGCGTGCGAGGCCGATGTCGGCGAGGCGGCGACCATTTCCTACGCGGCAAGCTCGGCACTGGCCAAGCAGATCGAGGGCGGCGCGCCGGCCGATATCTTCATCTCGGCCGACCTCGACTGGATGAAGTATCTCTCGGACAAGCAGCTGACCAAGCCGGACACCGAGGTGAAGCTGCTCGGCAACCAGATCGTGCTGGTGGCGCCGAAGGATTCCAAGGTCGAGGCCAAGATCGACAAGGGTTTCGACCTCGCCAAGCTGATCGGCGACAGCAAGCTCGCCATGGGCGATGTCAAGGCGGTGCCGGCCGGCAAATACGGCAAGGCGGCGCTGGAATCGCTGGGCGTGTGGTCCTCGGTCGAGAGCAAGGTGGCGCAGGCCGAGAATGTGCGCGCGGCGCTGAAGCTGGTGTCGACCGGCGAGGCGGGGCTCGGCATCGTCTATGCCACCGACGCGCATGCCGAAAAAGGCGTGAAGGTGGTCGGCACCTTCCCGGAGCATTCGCATCCGCCGATCATCTACCCGGTTGCCCAGACCGCCGATTCGAAGGACAAGGATGCGCCGGCATTCCTGAAATGCCTCGAATCCGCCAAGGCGGCGGACCTTTTCAAGGCGCAGGGGTTCACCATCCTGGCGCCTTCCAACTAAGGCAGCGTCCCGACGCATGAACTGGCTGCTGGACCTCACTCCCGACGAATGGAATGCGGTCCGGCTGTCGATCAAGGTGGCCACGGTGGCGATGCTCTTCAGCCTGCCACCGGGCATCTTGATTGCGCTGGTTCTTGCCCGGGGAAAGTTCTGGGGCAAGACGCTGCTCAACGGGCTGGTGCACCTGCCGCTGATCCTGCCGCCGGTGGTGACCGGTTACCTCCTTCTGCTCACCTTCGGCAAGCGGGGGCCGGCCGGCGCCTTTCTGGCCGAGCATTTCGGCATCGTCTTTTCCTTCCGCTGGACGGGTGCGGCACTTGCCTGCGGCGTCATGGGCTTTCCGCTGATGGTGCGGGCGATCCGGCTGTCGATCGAGGCGGTGGACCGCCGGATGGAGGC
>NZ_RZOF01000062.1:10859-22999 GCF_003998955.1 Mesorhizobium sp. M4B.F.Ca.ET.017.02.2.1
GGCGGCCGGCCCGCTCGGCGCCAATCCGCTCTGGGTGTTCATCACCATCACGCTGCCGCTGATCCTGCCCGGCCTGATCGCCGGATCCATCCTGGCCTTCGCCAAGGCGATGGGCGAATTCGGAGCGACAATCACCTTCGTCTCCAACATCCCCAACGAGACGCAGACGCTGCCGTCGGCGATCTACACCTTCACCCAGGTGCCGGGCGGCGATGACGGCGCGCTCAGGCTGACGCTGATCTCGATCGTCATCTCGATGGCCGCGCTGGTGGCGTCGGAAGTGCTGGCGCGGCGCGTCGGCCGGCGGATGGACATCGAATGACGCTGCTCGTCGACATCGGCCACCGGCTTGGCGATTTCGAGATCGATGCCAGTTTCGAAAGCGCCGGTCGGCTGACGGCGCTGTTCGGGCTGTCCGGTTCCGGCAAGTCGACGCTGATCAACCTGATCGCCGGGCTGATCCGTCCCGAGAAGGGGCGGATCGCCATCGACGGCCGCGTGCTGGTCGATACGCAATCCGACGTGTTCGTGCCGATGCACAAGAGGCGGATCGGCATGGTGTTCCAGGACGCGCGGCTGTTTCCGCACATGAGCGTCGCCGGCAATCTGCGCTATGGCCGCTGGTTCACGCCGGCCTCCGAGCGCTATGCCGACATCGACGCGGTGGTCGAGCTGCTCGGCATCGGCCATCTGCTCGACCGGCGGCCGGCCAAGCTCTCGGGTGGCGAGAAGCAGCGCGTGGCGATCGGCCGGGCGCTGCTTGCCAGCCCGAAACTGCTGCTGATGGACGAGCCGCTGGCTTCGCTCGACGAGGCGCGCAAGGCTGAGATCCTGCCCTATATCGAGCGATTGCGCGACGAGACGAAGATCCCGATCGTCTATGTCAGCCATTCCGTCGCCGAAGTGGCGCGGCTGGCGAGCGACGTGGTGGTGCTGTCGCAAGGCAAGGTCGCGGCCGCTGGCCCGACCGGGGCGATCATGCAGCGGCTCGACCTGTTGCCGGCGGAAGAGCGCGGCGAGGGCGGCGCGGTGCTGGACACCAGGGTGCTGCGCCATGACGAAAGCTTCGGCATGACGGTGCTCGGTTCGCCGGCCGGCGAAATCCGCGTGCCGCGCCTGGCACGGCCGGCCGGGACGCCAGTGCGGCTGCGCATCCGCGCCCGCGACGTCATGATCGCGACCGAAGAGCCGGTGGGCCTCAGCGCGCTCAATATATTGGCGGGAACGATCACCGCGGTCAGGCCGGGCGTCGGCCCGACGGTGGAGATCGCCATCGACTGCAATGGCGCCATCGTGCTGGCGCGCATTACCGAACAGTCGAAGCACACGCTGCGCCTTGCGCTCGGCCGCAGGGTCTTCGCGGTGATCAAGACGGTGAGCTTCGACAGCGCGACGACGGGACCAGGGCTGCCGGCCGAGGCCGATGGGTGACGAAAGGACAATGTCGCTATGTTGGTTTGGAATAGCGATTGGGCTGCCGAGCGGCTAATCTGATCGCGGAGGACAAGGGATGCCATCGCTGAGCTTGCGGATAAATCTCGATCCCGACGGGCGGATCGGGCCGGGCAAGATTGAGCTGCTGGAGCAGATCGCCGCCTTCGGCTCGATCTCGGCCGCGGCGCGCGGCATGGAGATGTCCTACAAGCATGCCTGGGACCTGGTCGAGGACATGAACCGGGTGTTTGGCAAGCCGCTGGTCGCGGCGCAGACGGGCGGCAAGAAGGGCGGCGGCGCGCAATTGACCGCGGTCGGCCTGGCGGTCGTCTGCCGCTTCCGGGCCATAGAACGGGCGGCAGCGTCCGCGGCGGCGCAGCATATGGAGGCCTTGCAAGCGGAGATCGATGCGGGCTGAGCGCCGCCCCGTTCCGGGTGGTCTCTATTCCTCAGGCTCGCCGGGCTTGCGCAGCAGATAGGTGTCCATGATCCAGCCCTTGCTTTGCCGGGCTTCCTCGCGGACCCTTTCGATCTCCGTGCCGACGTCGCCAAGGCGACCGGAGATGACGATCTCGTCGGGCGTGCCGAGATAGGCGCCCCAATGGATGACGAGGTTGTCGTCGTCCAGCGTGTTGAAGGCGCATTTGCCGTCGAGCATGACGACCGTGCTGCCGGCGTTGCCTGGCATGCCTTCCTCGGTCAGGCGGCGGCCGGTGGTGATCAGCACGGGGTCGCCGATGCGGTTCAGCGCCATTTTGTGGCTGGCGGCCAGCGCCTGGACGGCGGTGATGCCGGGAATGACCTCGAGCTCGAATTCGACATTGCGACGCTGCCGCACCCGTTCGAGGATGCGCAGCGCGCTGTCGTAGAGCGAAGGGTCGCCCCAGATCAGGAAGGCGCCGCAGCCATCTTCGGCAAGCTCGTCGCGGATCAGGCCTTCGTAGATTGCGGCGATCGCTTCATGCCAGTCGTCGACCGTCGTCCGGTAGGAAGGAGAGGGCTCGGCCCGCACCGGCACGTCGAATTCCACCCGGCGCGATTTCGGGTTGGTGACGAAGCGGTCGCAGATCTGCCGGCGCAACTGGGCGAGATCGTTCTTTGTCGCGCCCTTGTCGGGAATAAACAGGACGTCCGCCCGGTTCAGGCCGTTGATGGCCTGGACCGTCATGTGTTCGGGATTGCCGGCGCCGATGCCGATGACCAGAAGCTTGCGCATGGGCGCTCTCCTGCCCGATCGGGAAGCCGGTGTCCAGACAAGCGTGAAGCAAGCACCGGCAAGGCCGCCGAATGGCCATCGTTTGGTGGAAACGCCGAACTGCTCTAGCTATTTGTCTTGCGTAAGTCCGGGCGGAAAACCGCTACCCACTTTTCCTGGATTTGCTCTAGATGTGGGCGCGCATCCGGCCAGTGCCGGCTCTGCCGCCAAGAGGGGGGTTCATGTTCCGCACTATCCTGACCGCAGCGCTGGCATTGTCGGTCGCGCCGGCATTGGCCAACGATTCGATCGCAGAACTCGGAACCGGGGGACTGATCCTGTCGCGCAGCGACGCCGTCGCCATGGAGAGCGAGGACCTCTTCATCTCGCAGGAAAAGGTCACGGTCGACTATGTCTTCCGCAACAACACCGACAAGGACGTCAGTGCCATCGTTGCCTTCCCGATGCCCGACATCGAAGGCGACCCGAACGAGATGCCGGCGATCCCCGAAGCGCAGAGCGATAATTTCCTCGGCTTCGAAGTGACGATCGACGGCGTCGACGCAAAGCTGCAACTCGAGCAGAAGGCCTTTGCGCTGGGTATCGACATCAGCGCCGACCTCAAGGCGCAGAACGTGCCGCTCTATCCGTTCGGCGACGCGGCCAAGGCGGCGCTGGCGAAGCTTCCCAAGGAGGTCGCCGAGGACTGGGAAAACCGCGGTATCATCATCGAGGATACCGCCGATGACGGCTCGGGGATGAAGACCGTCTACGCGCCGTTCTGGCAATTGCGCTCGACCTATTGGTGGCGCTCGACCTTCCCCGCCAACAAGGCGGTGCATGTCTCGCACCGCTACAAGCCGAGCGTCGGCAGAACCTCGTCGGTCAGCTTCTTCTATGACGGCCAGTTCCAGGGCCAGTACGCGACCTACAAGACCCGCTATTGCATGGACGATGGTTTCGAGAATGCGGTGCGCAAGGCGGCCAAGGACAATCCCGACGGCTACCCGCAATTTTTCGAAAGCAGGATCGCCTATATCCTGACCACGGGCGGCAACTGGGCCTCGGGCAATATCGGCGACTTCAAGCTGACCATCGACAAGGGCAGCCCGAAGAACTTGGTCTCCTTCTGCGGCGACAATGTCCGCAAGGTCGGACCGACGACATTCGAGATGACGGCGAAGGATTTCTATCCCGAGCACGACATCGACATCTTGCTGCTCGAGCAGGCGGATGACACGAGCGGCGGTGACAACGGGAACGGTGGCTGATGGATATCGCAATCTACGTCGCCATCGCCGAGAACGGCGTGATCGGGCGCGATGGTGGCCTGCCATGGCGGCTTTCCACCGATCTCAAGCGCTTCAAGGCCGACACGATGGGCAAGCCGATCATCATGGGGCGCAAGACCTATGAAGGCATCGGCCGGCCGCTGCCGGGCCGGCTCAACATCGTGGTGACGCGCGACAAGGCCTGGCGGGCCGATGGCGTCGAAACCGCGCATTCGCTCAGCGATGCCATCGCGCTTGCCAATGTGCGCGGACGCTGCATGGCCGGCGCCGACGAGATCTGCGTGGTCGGCGGCGGCGAAATCTACGCCCAGGCGCTGCCGCTGGCCGATCGGCTGCATGTCACCCACGTGCTCGCCAGCGTCGAGGGCGATGCGCATTTTCCGCCGATCGACCCGCAAGTGTGGCGCACCGTCGGCGCCGAGGACGTGCCGGCCGGCGAGAAGGACAGCCACGCGACCCGCTATACGGTCTACGAACGCCGTCGCGGCGCAAACTGAGGACGACAAAGGGTCGCTAGCGGCCCAAAACGGACGGCCGGCCAGCAGATCGCGTTGAAAGCGCGCCGTGGCGTCCCTATAGAAGTACGACATCGGATTTTGCGCCGTCAGGCCGGCGCTGAGGGAATCCCAAGCGAAAGGACATTCATGCCCTGGAACGACAAGAGCGGTGGCGGCGGCCCATGGGGCGGCGGCGGCAATCAGGGTCCCTGGGGGCAGGGGCCGAAGGGCCCCAGCGGTCCGCAAGGCTCGCCTCCCGACCTGGAAGACATCATCCGCCGCGGCCAGGACAGATTGCGGCGCGCCCTGCCGGGCGGCGGCGGCGCCAGCCCCGCGGTGTTCGGGTTGATCGCCGCGGCGCTCGTCGTACTGTGGGCATTCAAGGCGGTCTACACCGTGCAGCCTGACGAGGTTGCCGTCGAACTGCGCTTCGGCAAGCCGAAGGCCGAGCTTTCGGAGCCCGGCCTGCATTTCCATTGGTGGCCGGTCGAGACCGTCGAGACGGCCAACATCGCCGAACAGCTCGTCGATATCGGCGGCGGCGCGACCAACAGCAACAGCTCCGGGCTGATGCTTTCGGGCGACCAGAACATCGTCAACGTGCAGTTCTCGGTCGCCTATCAGGTCTCCGATCCCAGGGCCTATCTGTTCGACGTATCCGATCCCGACGGCATGCTGCGGCAGGTCGCCGAAAGCGCCATGCGTGAAGCCGTCGGCCGTCGGCCGGCTCAGGATATCTTCCGCGATGACCGCCAGGGCATAGCCGCCTCGGTGCGCGAGATCATCCAGACGACACTGGACGGCTACAAGGCCGGTCTCAACGTCAACGCCGTCTCGATCGAGGATGCAGCGCCGCCGCGCGAGGTGGCCGACGCCTTCGACGAGGTGCAGCGGGCCGAGCAGGACGAGGACAAGTTCGTCGAGCAGGCCAACCAGTATTCCAACCAGAAACTCGGCCAGGCGCGCGGCGCGGCCGCCCAGATCCGCGAGGACGCGGCGGCCTACAAGAACCGCGTGGTTCAGGAGGCCGAGGGTGAGGCGCAGCGCTTCATCTCGGTCTATGACGAATACGCCAAGGCGCCCGACGTGACGCGCAAGCGCCTCTACCTGGAAACGATGGAGCGGGTGCTGAAGGATTCGAGCAAGGTCATCGTCGAGCAGGGCAACGGGCAAGGGGTCGTCCCCTACCTGCCGCTTCCGGCATTGCAGCAGAAGGCGCCGGCGCCGGGCGCCCTGGGCGCCACGACGGGAGGAACCCAGTGATGGCCAACCGTCTCCCCATCATCGCCGTCGTCGCGGCGGTCGTCCTGTTCCTGATCTACTCATCGGTGTTCGTGGTCAACGCGCGCCAGCAGGCGCTGGTGCTGAGGTTCGGCGAGATCGTCGACGTCAAGACCGAGCCCGGCATCTATTTCAAGGCGCCCTTCGCCTTCTTCGATGCCGACAGCGTGCAGCTGATCGAGAACCGCGTACTGCGCTTCGACCTCGACAACATCCGCGTCCAGGTCTCGGGCGGCAAGTTCTACGAGGTCGATGCCTTCATTGCCTACCGTATCTCGAACCCGCGCGTCTTCCGCGCCGCGGTGTCCGGCAGCATCGAGCTTGCCGAGCAGCGGCTGAGGACGCGTCTCGACGCGGCGCTTCGCCGTGTCTACGGTCTGCGCGACTTCGAGGCCGCGCTGTCCGAGGAACGCGCCGTCATGATGCGCGAGGTGCGCGACCAGCTCAGGCCCGACGCCACCTCGCTCGGCCTCGAAATCGAGGATGTGCGCATTCGCCGGACCGATCTGACCGCCGAGGTTTCGCAGCAGACTTTCGACCGCATGAAGGCCGAGCGTCTCGCCGAGGCCGAGCGGCTGAGGGCACGCGGCAACGAGGCGGCGCAGCGCATCAAGGCCCGCGCCGACCGCGAAGTGGTCGAGATCGTCGCCGAGGCGCAGAAGGAATCGGAAATCCTGCGCGGCGAGGGCGAAGCCCAGCGCAGCGCGACCTTCGCGGCCGCCTATCAGCGCGACCCGGCCTTCTTCGAGTTCTACCGCTCGATGAACGCCTACGGCACGGCGCTCGACAACACCGGGACGACCATGGTGCTGTCGCCTGAGTCCGAGTTCTTCCGCTATTTCCGCGATCCGAACAGCATGGAAGCACCGGTAAAGCCAACGGCGCCGCAACCCGCGCCGGCCACGCCGCCGGCGCAACCCGGCACCGGCCAGTAGCGGCCGGTGCAGGATTTTCTCGCGGCAATGGGCCTGGTCCTCGTCGTCGAGGGCCTGGTCTATGGCGGGTTTCCGGGCTTGGCCAAGAAGCTCGCCACCGAGGTGCTGTCGATGCCGGAGACCGCGCTGCGCATCGCTGGACTGGCGGCGATCGCCATCGGCGTCGGCATCGTCTGGCTGGTGCGCGGCTGACGAAAATTTCTTGGTGCCGGCGTAACGGACGATTTATCCTCTGCCGATAGCCATAGCCGCAAACGTGCCGTATTTCTTGCCAACATGACGCAACGCGGCGTTTTTGCGGAAGCGCTTTCTTTCAGAAACACCGGGAGGCCCTCGATGACACCCAACACCCTTCTGCGCGTGGCCAGGCGGACGCTCGTCGCCGGCGCAGCGGCGCTGCTCGTCGGCACCTTCCTTGTCCCGTCCACTGTGACGCCGACCGTCGCCGCCGACGGACCGGCTTCGGTTGCCGACCTCGCCCAGGGCCTGCTGGGCGCCGTCGTCAACATCTCGACCTCGCAGACGGTGAAGGGCTCGGAAGGACCCGGCGCGGTGCCGATGCCGCAATTGCCCGAGGGCTCGCCGTTCCAGGATTTCTTCGACGACTTTTTCAAGAACCGCGGCGGCGACAAGGGCGGTGGCGCCCAGAAAGTGCAGTCGCTGGGCTCCGGCTTCGTCATCGACGCCGAGCAAGGCATCGTGGTCACCAACAACCACGTCATCGCCGACGCCGACGACATCGAGGTGAATTTCTCCGACGGCGTGACGCTGAAGGCGACGCTGGTCGGCACCGACACCAAGACCGACGTCGCGGTGCTGAAGGTCGACCCGAAGGGCCACAAGCTGACGGCGGTGAAGTTCGGCGATTCCACCAAGATGCGCGTCGGCGACTGGGTGATGGCGATCGGCAATCCGTTCGGCCTCGGCGGCACGGTGACGGTCGGCATCGTCTCGGCACGCAACCGCGACATCAATTCCGGCCCCTATGACGACTTCATCCAGACCGATGCCGCGATCAACCGCGGCAATTCCGGCGGTCCGCTGTTCAACAGCCTGGGCGAGGTCATCGGCATCAACACGGCGATCATCTCGCCGTCGGGCGGCTCGATCGGCATCGGCTTCTCCATTCCCTCCCAGCTTGCCTCGGGCGTCGTCGACCAGCTTCGCCAGTTCGGCGAAACGCGGCGCGGCTGGCTCGGCGTGCGCATCCAGCCGGTGACCGACGACATCGCCGAAAGCCTCGGCATGGCGACCGCCAAGGGCGCGCTGGTGGCCGGCGTCATCAAGGGCGGACCGGTCGACAACGGCACGATCCTGGCCGGCGACGTCATCATCAAGTTCGACGGCAAGGACATTCACGAGATGCGCGACCTGCCGCGCGTCGTCGCCGAAAGCCCCGTCGGCAAGGCGGTGGACGTGGTCATCGTGCGCAAGGGCGTCGAGCAGACGGTGAAGGTGACGCTTGGCCGGCTCGAGGACGGCGAGAAGCTGGCCAGCGGCGAGGACGGCAGCAATACCGACCAGGACAATGGCGACAAGGCGCCCGCGGTATCGACGGCGGCCGTGCTCGGCATGACCATCGGCGAGCTCAATGACGAGACGCGGACCAAGTTCGGCATCGCCGCCGACGTCTCCGGCGTCGTCATCACCGACGTCACCAAGGATTCGGCCGCGGCCGAGCGTGGCATCCAGCCCGGCGAGGTGATCACCGAGATCGCCCAGGAGTCGGTGGCGACGCCCAAGGACGTCATGGACCGCATCGGCGCGCTGAAGGAACAGGGGCGCAAGAACGCGCTCCTGATGCTGGCGTCGAAGACGGGTGAGTTGCGGTTCGTTACGATCCGGATGGATTGAGTCCGGAAAATCGCGCAATCGACTGAGTTTCAATGAAAAGGGCGGCTAACGAGCCGCCCTTTTTCGTGCCTGCCAGTCATCGCGCGCCAGCCTGTAGAAGACATGCCGCTTGAGCGCCGGATGACTGTCCGGGATGTCGGGATGATCGAAGTCGCGCGCCGGATCGGCGCTCATGCCGAGGCGCTTCATGACGGCGGTGGAGCGGTGGTTGTCGGCCACGGCGAAGGAGACGATCTCGTCGCGGTCGAGCGTCTCGAAGCCAAAGGCGAGCCAGGCCTCGGCCGCCTCGGTGACATAGCCCTTGCCCCAGAATTCGGGCGCCAGCCGCCAGCCGATCTCGATTGTGTCGGAAGGCATGGACGGCACGTGATCGGTCTCCAAGAGGCCGACAAAGCCGATGCATTCGCCCGTCGCGGCGATCTCGGCGGCGGCAAAGCCAAAGCCATCCTCGGCGATCCAGCCGCGAAATTCATCCATTTTGGCATCCGTCTCGGCGCGGTCGCGGCGGAACGGAAAGAATTCCATCACCTGCTCGTCAGAATTGATGCGATGGAAGAGCTCGCGATCACGATCCTCCCAGTTGCGCAGGATCAGGCGCTCGGTGCGCATCGGTTTCATCCGGCAAACTCCTCCTGGCGATAGCCTTGCAGATAGAGCAGCGCCGTCAGGTCGCCATGGTCGATGCGGACCTTGGCCTCCGCCGCCACCGAAGGCTTGGCGTGCAGGGCGACGCCGGTGCCGGCCAGGCGGATCATGTCGAGGTCGTTGGCGCCGTCGCCGACGGCAAGCGCGTCGGCAGGGGTGAGACCAAGCCGGGCGGCGATCTCGAGCAAGGCGTCCGCCTTGGCGGCGCGGCCGAGGATCGGCTCTGCGACCAGGCCGGTGAAATGGCCATTCTCCTCGATCAGCCGGTTGGCGCGGTTTTCCTGGAAGCCGAGCGTCGCCGCGATGCGGCTGGTGAAGACATTGAAGCCGCCGGACACGAGCGCCGTCCAGGCGCCGTTGGCCCGCATGGTGCGGACCAGCGCGAGGCCACCGGATGCCAGCGTCAGCCGGGTCTCGATGAGGCGATCGACCACGGCGGTATCGAGGCCTTTCAGCAGGGCGACGCGCTCGCGCAGGGCCGGTTCGAAGGCGATCTCGCCGTTCATCGAGCGCGCGGTGATCGCCGCGACACGGTCCTTGACGCCGATCTCGTCGGCCAGTTCGTCGATGCACTCCTGGTCGATCATCGTCGAATCCATGTCAGCGATGAGGATCTTCTTACGCCGGCCGTCAGCCGGCTGGACGATCACGTCGACCGGGTGCGAGGCGAGCGCGGCGCTCAGGGTGGCGGCCGTTTCAGAGGCGTCCGCGGTTTCCGGTAGGACGAGATCGCAGGCGATGTCCTCGGCCAGCCAGCGAACAGCGCTTGCGCCGACCGACCGTGAGGCCATATTCGCTAGCGTGGCCGAGACGGCGCGGCCTTCGGGATGGGACACAAGCGTGGCGATCAGCGGCATCGGGACTTCCGGACAGGCGGGCGAGGGCCGCGTGAAGAACGCGATCCTGATAGCCGGGCCGACCGCCAGCGGCAAGTCGGCGCTTGCGCTGGATCTCGCCGAGCGCCAGGGCGGCATCATCGTCAACACCGATTCCATGCAGGGCTATTCGGTGCTCGACGTGTTGACAGCGCGGCCGGGCTCCACCGATCTCGCCCGCGCGCCGCACCATCTTTACGGCCACGTCCATCCGTCGGTCGCCTATTCCACCGGCGCCTGGCTGCGCGACGTGACGAAGCTGATCGAGGACCGCCTGCTCGCCGAACGGCCGGTCGGTGCGTTCGTGGAACGGCCGGTGATTTTTGTCGGCGGCACCGGGCTCTATTTTCGCGCGCTTGCCGAAGGGATTTCGGACATGCCCGAGATTCCGACGGCGATCCGCGACCGCTGGCGCTACGAACTCAAGGAACAGGGCGCCGAGAGGCTGCATCGCATCCTTATGCGCGAGGATTCGGCGGTCGGCATGCAGCTCAGGCCGACCGACGGCCAGCGCATCGTGCGCGCGCTGGAGGTGCTCGACGCCTCGGGCCGTTCCATAGCCGAATGGCAGGCCGCGCGGGGCCGGCCGCTGATCGACCGCGACAGCGCGCGGTTCCTGGTCATCGAACCGGATCGTGCGGAGCTGGTCGGGCGGATCGAGACGCGGTTCGACCGCATGCTGGACATCGGCGCCCTGGACGAGGTCAGAGAGCTGTTGGCGCTCAACCTCGATCCGGATCTGCCGGCGATGAAGGCAATCGGCGTGCGCGAGTTGCAGGCGGCGATGGCCGGGCAGTTGGGCTTCGCCGAAGCGATCGAGCGCGCCAAGATCGCAACGCGGCAATATGCCAAGCGCCAGGCGACCTGGTTCCGCCATCAACTGGGTCCGGAATGGCGGCGATTGCATGTCGCCGGCGGCGCCATGCCGGCGATCTGATCTCCGGCCGCTAATGCAATCACGAAAGTAAGACAAAAACCGGCCATTCTCGCTCAGGTTGTCCTGATTAACCCTCCGTAAGGCCCTGCATGGCATAAGGAACTTTGGGTAGTTCCACGGGGAGCAGATGCGTTTCCACAAGGCGGAATCCGCATTTTTCGTCTTTATTTTCGTGATCCTGGCCGCCGGCCTGGTGACGCTGCACGCCTACGGTTTCCTGCAGGCCATCGCCACCGACCTGGACGCGGCCTCCCGCATCGAAAAGATCAAGTATCTCAACAGACTGCTGTTCGCGACCGGCGTGCTGCTGGCGACCGCGCTGTTCTTCGGCGTCTTCTTCATCTACCCGCTGATCCGCAGGCAGGCGACCGAAGAGGGCAAGCTGCGCGCCATGACGGTCTCGCTCAGCGCGCGTTCGGAAACGCTGGAGCACGCGGCGCTGACCGACGGGCTCACCGGCATGCAGAACCGGCGCTATTTCGACGACGCGCTGAAGGAATATCTCGAGGAGTTCCGTCGCATCGAAAAGCCGGTCGGGCTGATGATCCTCGATCTCGACCATTTCAAGCAGGTCAACGACACGCATGGCCATGACGTCGGCGACGAGGTGCTGAAGGCGGTCGCCGGCTGCCTGAAGGGCATGACGCGCTATCACGACGTGGTGGCGCGGCTCGGCGGCGAGGAGTTCGCCGTGGTGACGCCGAACATGGACGCCGAATTGCTGGCCAAATTCGCCGAGCGCATCCGCAAGGCGATCGCCAACATGTCGGTGCTGTCCGGCAACGTTCGCCTCAAAATCACCACCAGCGTCGGCCTCGCCGTCTGGGACCGCAAGGAAACGGCCGAGGACTTTTATCGCCGCGCCGACCGCCAGCTCTATGAGGCGAAGAGGCAAGGCCGCAACCGCGTCTGCGCCTAAAATCCCGGAGCGAATTCATGAGGCCGGCCGACTGACCGGCCTTCTCGACTTCCGGTGCTCACGGACTCATGTCCGCTCCGCTCCGGGTTCTCGAAAGCCGCGCCATTCAATCCGGCCTGATGAATTCTCTCTCGGGATTTCTCCGAACTTCCGAAGAAGAAGAGATCAATCGTTCTGCGGGCGCATGCCGAAGGTTGCGGGCTTGAGGCCGTAGCGGGTGTCGAAGTCCTCGTCCGGCTGCATGCGCGGGGCGGCGGGCTTGCGGTAGTCCGGGTC
>NZ_RZOF01000630.1:0-1167 GCF_003998955.1 Mesorhizobium sp. M4B.F.Ca.ET.017.02.2.1
AGGTCAAGCTCCGCTGCTCAAAGCAATTGGTCTTTACCCCACCGCCGGCTTGCCGAAGATCAGCCCCAGGAATTCGCCCAGCCAGCGTTTCAGATGCATGTCCCAGATCAGCCGGCCGCCGAGATGGTCGCGGCCGGGCTGCGCGCCGGGCAGTTCGAAGCGGTGCGCGCCGCGCACCACCCAGCGCTGCATCATCACCCGGGTCAGTTCGCCATGGAACTGGATGCCCCAGGCATTGTCGCCATAGCGGAAGGCCTGGTTGGGATAGGTCTCGGCCGTCGCCAAGAGCGTCGCATCCTTCGGCAGCGAAAAACCCTCGCGATGGAACTGGTAGACCATCTCCGGCCAGTGCATCAGCTTCTTGCCGGCCTCGGTCGCCTTCAGCGGATACCAGCCGATCTCGACCAGCCCCTCGCCGTGGCCCTCGACCTTGCCGCCGAGATGGTTGACCAGCATCTGCGCGCCCAGGCAGATGCCGAGCAATGGCCGGTTCTCCTTCAGCGGAATGTTGAGCCAGTTGGTCTCGCGGCGGACGAAATCGTCCTCGTCATTGGCGCTCATTGGCCCGCCGAACACCACCGCTCCGGCATGGCCGTCCAGCGTGCCCGGCAATTCATCGCCGAGCGGCGGCCGGCGGATGTCGAGATCGAAGCCTTCTTCCAGAAGCATGTGGCCGACGCGACCGGGGCTCGAACTCTCCTGATGCAGCACGATCAGGATCTTTGGTTTCGAACGCGGTCTCGGCGGCATCGGAAGGCGGAACCCCTGTCTATTCGTCGCCCAGTCTATTCGTCACTTGGGGTTCCGCGAGCGCCGGGCGCCTGCGCGGCGGCCTTCTGGCGCGCCTCGACGCGGTCGCGCCGCTCGACGCCGATCAGCTCGGCGACGCGCCACACCGTGTTGTCCTCCAGCTCGTGCAGTTCGCCGTCGGCATAGACGATCTCCCACATCAGGCCGACGAACGCCTTGCGCGCCTCGGCGTCGAGATGGCGCTTCAGCACGCTGGTGAAGGCATAGAGGTCTATCGCCTCATTGTCGGCCCGCTCGCCGGCGGCGGCCAGCGCGTCGAGCTCTTCGCCGCTGATCGAATAGGTCTGCGCCAACACAGCCTTGAACCGCTCCCACTCGACATCCTGGCGCACGCCGTCGGCGCTCATCACGTGGTAG
>NZ_RZOF01000631.1:0-1166 GCF_003998955.1 Mesorhizobium sp. M4B.F.Ca.ET.017.02.2.1
CACCCCTTGTGTGTCTGGAATCGTGCATTGTTGAGGGGTGCCACGGACCAGGTGCTTGCCTGATCCGTGGCGGCGGTCGAGAGCCCGTCACCCCTCAGGTAGCCTAAACCGTGGATGAGCTGGGGCCCGACCGCCTTCTTTTGTGAACCCGAACAGTTGCAAGGGGCAAGCCCCCGCACACAAGGAAGGGACCGAGAAGATGGCTGCAGGAACGGTTCAGGATGTCGGCATCGACGTTGCCAAGCGATGGCTCGACGTGGCCGTGTTCCAGACGCAGGAACAAGCGCGTTTCGACAACGACAAGGACGGATGGGCCAAGCTGAGCAAGTGGCTGAAAGGCCGCAACGTGCGCGCCATCGGCATGGAGCCGAGTGGAGGCTATGAGCGCGGCGTGGCCAAGGCGCTGCGCAAGGCGGGTTTACCGGCCAGGAACGTCAATCCGCACAAGCTGCGCCACTATGCCCGCGTTCTTGGCCGACTGGCCAAGAACGACCGCATCGATGCCCTGCTGATTGCACGCTATACCGCCGAACTGCCGACCCGGCCGGTGCAGTGCGACCCAATCGCCGAGCAACTGGCCGATCTGGTCGTGGCCCGCAGGCAGCTCAGCGACGACAAGGTCAGCCTGGCCAATCAGCTCGAGCAGGTCCGCGAGCCGACGGTCAAGCGCATCTTCACCCAGCGTCTGCGCCGCATTGAGTTCGATATCGCACTGCTGGCCAAGCGCATGGCCGATCTTGTCGCCAGCCAGCCGGCGTTCGCGGCCAGGGACCGCCTGATCCAGTCCTTCCACGGTGCCGGTCCGGTGTTCAGCCATACCGTGCTGGCCTTGGCGCCGGAGATAGGGCAGGCCTCGCGGCGCGAAATCGCAGCCCTTGCTGGCCTGGCCCCATACGACTTCGATAGCGGCACCTTCAAAGGCCGCCGCATTATCTGGGGCGGTCGTCACGCCGTGCGCAGGGTGGTCTATATGGCTGCCCTCACCGCCAGTCGCTCAAATCCCGTCCTCAAGGCCTTCCACCAGCGTCTCATCGCCAAGGGCAAGGAGCCGAAGGTCGCTCTCGTCGCCGTGGCACGAAAGATCCTGACCATCCTCAGCGCGATGATCCAAAACAACGAACCTTGGAATCCAAACAGGTCCTGACGAACACAGTTGCTCATCCGTC
>NZ_RZOF01000632.1:0-1166 GCF_003998955.1 Mesorhizobium sp. M4B.F.Ca.ET.017.02.2.1
GCTCTATCGCTCGGCGCTGTCGTCACTGTCGGTGGCCAGGGCGACCTCGCTCGACCATGCGCTTGTCGCGTATCTCGAAGCACTTTGCCTGCGCGGCTATTTCTACCTCTATGGCGCCCGGCGCGGCTTGCGGCAGCGCATCGGCGATTTCTTCCTTCACGACTGGCCGAACGCCATACGCGCACTGTGGCGCGAAACCCTGGTCACGGTCGGCTTGACGGTGGTCGGCGCTGGCGCCGGCTACTGGCTGGTGGCTTCCAACAAGGGCTGGTACGACGCCATCATCGCGCCCAGCCTTGCCGGCGGCCGCAATCCGGATTCGTCGGCCGCGATGCTGCGCAGCGTGCTCTATGACGGCGCCGACAACCAGTTCCTGTCGAGCTTCGCCGCCTATCTCTTCACCCACAACACCCAGGTGGCGATCCTTGCCTTCGCGCTCGGCTTTGCCTTTGCCGTGCCAAGCGTGCTGATCATCCTGATGAATGGCTGCATGCTCGGCGCGATATTCCAGATCTACGCCGCCAAGGGGCTCGGCTTCGAGCTCGGCGGCTGGCTGTCCATCCACGGCACGACCGAGCTGTTCGCCATCGCGCTTGCCGGTGCGGCCGGCATGCGCATCGGCACGCGCATCGCCTTCCCCGGCGAACTGACCCGCATGGCGGCGGCGGCGCAGGCCGGGCGCATCGCGGCGACCGCCATGGTCGGCGTCGTGGTGATGCTTCTGTTCGCCGGCCTGCTCGAAGGCATCGGCCGGCAGACCATCACCGGCGACGGCGCCCGCTATGCCATCGGCGGCGGCATGCTGGCGCTATGGTGCGCCTATTTCTATCTGTTGAGGATTGTGCGGCATGGCGACGGTTAGACGCGCCACCCTCGCGCCGACGCGGCCGCTGATCACACCGGAAGGCGTCGATCTGCGCATCAAGCTTGCCGATGCCGGCACGCGGGCCGCGGCCTTCGTGCTCGATGTGGTGATCATCACCACTGCTGCGATCGTCATCACGATCGTCGCCCTGTTCGGGCTGCGCGGCATCGGCTTCGGCGGGCTGCAGCCGCTGTTCGTCGTCTGGATCATCCTGATCTTCCTGCTGCGCAACGCCTATTTCATCGCCTTCGAAGCCGGCAGCCGCGCCGCGACGCCAGGCAAGCGCATCGTCGGCATCCGC
>NZ_RZOF01000633.1:0-1154 GCF_003998955.1 Mesorhizobium sp. M4B.F.Ca.ET.017.02.2.1
GGCTCGACCGGCCCGCCCTTGAGCAGCCAGTGCACGCCGATGCCGTCGCGGAAAGGCTCGAACGCCAGATCGCGCCAGCCGCCGTCAAGCAGGCCGGCAAAACTGAGATTAGGCATTCGCAATCCCCTCGAGCACCTGATCGGTCGTCGCCGTCCAGCCGATGATCGCGCCTTGCGCCCTGATCATGGCGAGCGCGGCCGCCTTGAACTCGGGAAAATAGCTTTCCGTCGCATCCTCCGCGACCAGGCATTCATAGCCGCGGTCGTTGGCCTCGCGCATCGTCGTCTGCACGCAAACCTCGGTGGTGACGCCGGCAAAGACCAGTTGGCGGGCGCCTAGCCGCTTCAGGTCGTCGCCGAGGCCGGTCGCGTAGAAGGCGCCCTTGCCGGGCTTCTCGATGACGATCTCGCCGGGCAATGGCGCGAGTTCGTCGAGGATCGCCGTGCCGGGCTCGCCGGCGATCAGCACGCGTCCCATCGGTCCGACATCGCCGATGCGGATCGTCGGCTTGCCGCGGTCGCGCTTGGCGGGCGGCAGGTCCGACAAGTCGGGCCTGTGGCACTCCATGGTGTGAATCACCGGCAGGCCGGCGGCGCGAAAGCCCTCGATCAGCTTCTTCACGGTCGGCACGATCGCCACCACCCGGCTGACGTCATTGCCGAGGCTGGCGCCGAAGCCGCCCGGCTCGGCGAAGTCGCGCTGCATGTCGATGACGATGAGCGCCGTCGTCTCGGGCCTGAAGGCAAAGGCGAAAGGCTGCGCCGCGATTTCCGCCATCAGTGATGCCCCGCCATGTGCTCGCCGATCGTCTGCACGCTCGCCTGCGCGATCGGCGTCTCGTAGACGAGCGCGCCGTCGGACATGACGAGGATGCGGTCGGAAAGCTCCAGCAACTCGTCGAGGTCCTCCGACATCAGCAGCACCGCGGCGCCCGCGTTGCGTGCCTTCATGATGCGGGCGCGGATCTCGGCGACGGCGGAGAAGTCGAGCCCGAAGCAGGGGTTGGAGACGATCAGCAGATCGACCTCGCCCGTCAGTTCGCGGGCGAGCACCGCGCGCTGCACGTTGCCGCCCGACAGCGAGGCGATCGGCGAGGAGAGCGATGCGGTCTTGACCTTGAACTGCTCGACCAGGCGGGCGCTGAAGGATTTGAT
>NZ_RZOF01000634.1:0-1106 GCF_003998955.1 Mesorhizobium sp. M4B.F.Ca.ET.017.02.2.1
GCCCGGCGGCATCCCATTGCGCCGCCCCGCGCATTTGAGCGCTGGCAGCCGTGACCACAACTATGACCACGACGAGCGAGAGCAGCCAGGATGCCGGCACGCCGGCTATCAGGAAGCCGATGAAGGCCAGCAGCAGCGCCTCCGGCAGGAAGCCCAGGGAACCGCCGGTTGCCGGGCGCGCCATGCGTGACCACTCATAGAAAATGGTGGAGACGATGAAGGTACAGAGAAAGCGGAACGGCAAGCCGCCGAGCCAGGTGAGCCCGAGGGTGACGGCGGCCAGCACGAGCGCCGAGATGACGCGCAGCTGGAGGTTGCTCATCTGGCCGCCGCTCACGAAGCGACGTCTTGGGCGGCAAGCCCGCCAAAACGGCGCTCGCGGCTGGCGAAGTCGCGCAGCGCGTCGGCCAGGTGCTCGCGGCTGAAGTCCGGCCAGTAGCAAGGCAGGAACACCAGCTCGCTGTAAGCCGCCTGCCACAAAAGGAAGTTGGACAACCTGAGCTCGCCGCTGGTGCGGATGACCAGTTCGGGATCGGGAATGCCGTCGGTGTCGAGCGCGCCGGCAAAGGACTCCGCCGTGATCGCCTCGCTGTCGATCTCGCCGCGCACGGCCGCGGCTGCAAGCTTGCGCGCCGCGCGCACGATTTCGTCACGCCCGCCATAGTTGAAGGCGATGACCAGCGTCAGCGACTCGTTGCCGGCGGTGAGCGATTCGGCTTCCTGCAGCAGGCCCCTGATGTCGGGCTGCAGTCCTGACCGGTCGCCGACGATTCGCACCCGCACGCCGTTCTGGTGCAGTTCGGCAAGGTCGCGGCGGATGAACAGCTTCAAGAGGCCCATCAGGTCGCTGACCTCGGATTTGGGCCGCGACCAGTTTTCCGACGAGAAGGCGTAGACAGTCAGGAACGAGATACCGAGGCCAGGCGCGGCGCGCACCGTCTTGCGCAAGGCCTCGACGCCGGCGCGATGGCCGGCAAGCCGCGGCATGCCGCGCGCCTTGGCCCAGCGTCCATTTCCATCCATGATGATCGCGACATGCGCGGGCGTTGCCATGGTCTCGCTTTCGGGCCGGTGAAGGACCGACCCTAAACCTGCATGATTTCAGC
>NZ_RZOF01000635.1:0-1091 GCF_003998955.1 Mesorhizobium sp. M4B.F.Ca.ET.017.02.2.1
GGTGAGGCTCGCCGCCTTGGCGCCGACCTCGCCGCCCGAGACCGGCGCATCGAGATAGCCGGCACCTGCCTGCCGGATCTGTGCCGCGAAGTCCGCCGTGGCGATTGGGCTGATCGAGCTCATGTCGATCACAAGCTTGCCGGCCGCGAGTCCGTCCAGCACGCCGTCTCGCCCAAGCAGCACGCGTTCCACGTCGGGCGTGTCGGGGAGCATAGTCACGACGATCTCGGACATCCGCGCCACTTCGGCCGCGGAGGCCACGACCGATGCGTTGAGGTCCTTCGGCAGAGGCGAGCGGTTGAGCACGGTGGCGATCTCATGTCCGGCGTCGGCGAGATGGCGCGCCATTGGCGCTCCCATGACGCCAAGTCCAATGAAACCGATCTTCATTTTCAACTCCCTTGCGGACCAGCGCGAACTGCTCTTGCAGCCAAAGTTAGCCATATGATATAGGACATCATACAAATTTCAATCCTGGAGACGATCGCAAAATGCAAGAGCGCGTCAATTCGCTGAAGGCAGCCGTAACGGCCGGCCGGGCTCACATCGGCATCTGGTGCTCGCTGGCTTCGGCCCTCACCACCGAGATCGTCGCCGGCTCCGGAACCGGCTGGGTCCTGATCGACGGCGAGCACAGCCCAAACGATCTGCGCAGCATCATGGCGCAGCTGCAGGTGATAGGCGGCTTCGACAGCGAGGCGGTGGTGCGGCTGCCCTCCGACGACGCCAACCTGATCAAGCAGGCAATGGACATTGGCGCGCGCAGCCTGATGATCCCCAACGTGCGCACGGCCGCGCAGGCCCGCGCCATCGTTGCCGCGATGACCTACGCGCCAGGCGGTATCCGCGGCTTTTCCGTCGGCCACCGCGCCAATGCCTTCGGCCGCATCGCCGGCTATCATGCCAATGCGCGCGCCCAGCAGCTTCTTGCCGTGCAGATCGAGGATGAATCCGGCGTCGCCAATGCCGACGCGATCGCCGCGGTCGACGGCGTCGACGTCCTCTTCGTCGGCCCCGGCGACCTCTCGACCAATATGGGCGCGATGGGCAATCCCAACGCCCCCCATGTGCAGGAAGCGATCGCCTCGGTG
>NZ_RZOF01000636.1:0-1091 GCF_003998955.1 Mesorhizobium sp. M4B.F.Ca.ET.017.02.2.1
CGTCAAGGCGCGGGGCAGGGGCATCAGCCATCGCCTCGTCGAAGGCGGCATCGACTTTGCCCGCCGGAACGGCGCGCGGCTGGTCGAGGCCTGCCCGATCGACCTGTCGCGCGATTCGCGTTCGATCGGCCTGTTCGTCGGCTCGTCGCGGGTGTTCGAGAAGGCGGGCTTCGAGCGGCTTGTCGAGCGCAAGCCCGGCCGGCCGCTGATGCGGCTGGTGCTTTAGGAAGGCGACTAGCCTTTGTCTTGCGGCTGTGATGGTATTTGCCTACCAGCAGCGCGAAGCGATTTTGTCTTCCGAGCCCAAACGGAGAATCGACGTGAAGCGTGTCCTGCCCCTAGTTTTCCTTCTCGCGCTCGGCGCGCCGGCTTTCGCCCAGACGGTCGATAGCCAAGGCGCCAAGCAGCTTTCCGAGGACCTGTCCCGCTACGTCGGCAAGAAGGCGCTCGACACCGGCGTGCTGAAGGTCTCCGTCGAAGGAGACGCCTACCGGATCGCCATTGATTTCAAGGCGCTGGTCGAGGCCCTGCCGGACCAGAAGCTGCTGAAGTTCGACGTCGCGCCTTATGCTTTGAAGGTGAAGCCGCGCAGCGATGGATCCTGGGACGTCTCGATGGATTTCTCGCAGAGCGCGTCCTTCGAGTTCAACGGGCCGGAAGGGCTGCAAAGCACCCAGTTCACCGTCAAGGACGGCAAGGGCAGCGGCGTCTATGACCCCGCGCTCGCAGCCTTCACCAGCGGCGTCAGCACCATAGCCAGCATGACGATGACGTCCAAGGACGCCAAGCAGCATGTTGACGCCAGCTTCGGCGCCGGCACAGCGAACTTCGCCGCGACCAAGGCCGCCAATGGCGGCGTTGACGTCACGATGACGCAGAAGATGTCGAGCTTTACCGAGGCGGTCAATTTCGACGATCCCGAGAGCGGAATGAAATTTCCGGTGACGATTAAGTCGCCGGAGCTGTCGGTGACCGCGAACGGCAAGGGCGTGCGAAGCAAGCCGCTGCTCGACCTGCTGGCCTTTGCCGTGGCCAATGAGGACGAAGCGGCGCTGAAGGCGAACCAGGCGCAGCTCAAGTCGCTGCTGCTT
>NZ_RZOF01000637.1:0-1088 GCF_003998955.1 Mesorhizobium sp. M4B.F.Ca.ET.017.02.2.1
CCGGCATCGTGATGCGCGGCGGCTCGGTCAAGCGCGCCACGATCGGCAGCGACCCGGTCGAAAGTTTCATCACCTACAACGCCGGCGGCACCAAGAAGATTTGGGCCTGCGACGAGACGACCGTGCGCGACGTCACGGCGCCCGCCGACGCTGTCACCCCGCCGGCCGCTTCGGTCACCGGCCAGACGTCGGGCTATTATTCCTACGTCAATTTCACGACGTCGGGCGGCTCGTTCGTCGTGGCGGTCAACGGCACCGACTTCCTGCAGCTCTATTCGACGACGTTCGACTGGACGGCGGTCAATGGCCTTGCGACCTATCGCCTGAACTTCGATGCCCAGACGGTCAATTTCATTAACGGCCAGGTCGTGACGGGTGGCACGAGCGGCGCGACGGCGACCGTGGTCAAGAACGTTGACAACGGCTCGACCGGTTCGCTGATGATTCAGTCGATTACTGGGACGTTCGTCGACAACGAAACCATCACCGGTGCCGGCGGCGGCTCGGCCACGGCCAACATTCCAGGCGGCGTCGTTCAGGTTTCGGCCGCGATCACCGGCGTTGCGACAAGCGCGCTGTCCCATGTCTGGCTCTACCGGAACCGCCTGTTCTTTATCCAGGGCGGCACGATGAAGGCCAGCTATCTCCCGGTCGATTCCGTCACCGGCGCGCTCGGGACGCTGAACCTGTCCGGCGTCTTCCAGCGCGGCGGCTCGCTGCTGTTCGGCGGAACGTGGTCGCTGGATGCCGGCGACGGCATCGACGACAAGTGCGTGTTCGTCACGACCGAGGGTGAGGCGGCGATTTTCGAAGGCATCAACCCGGCCGGCGCGACCGCTGCTGAGTGGAACCTGGTCGGCCGCTATGACCTCACCACGCCCATGGGCAAGCGCGCCACGATGCGCGCCGGTGGCGATCTGATCGTGGCAACGAAGGAAGGCATGGTTCCGATCTCGGCCGCGATCAACAAGGATGCGGCCGCGCTGTCCCTTGCCGCCGTCTCACGCAACATCGAGCCGGACTGGAAACATGAAGCGGCCCGCCGCCTGTCGTTACCTTGGGAGGTAATCAAGTGGCCGGACATGAAC
>NZ_RZOF01000638.1:0-1086 GCF_003998955.1 Mesorhizobium sp. M4B.F.Ca.ET.017.02.2.1
CCCTTGCCCTTCACACCTCATCGCTACCGCAAAGGATAAGTCCCGATGGCAAAAACCTATTTCACCGAAGACCATGAATGGCTCCGTGTCGAGGGCGGCGTCGCCACGGTCGGCATAACCGACTATGCACAAGAGCAGCTCGGCGATCTCGTCTTCGTCGAATTGCCGGAAACCGGCCGCAAGCTGACCAAGGGCGACACCGCCGTCGTGGTCGAGTCTGTCAAGGCGGCATCCGACGTCTACGCGCCGGTCGACGGCGAGATCACCGAGGCCAACAGCTCGCTGTCGTCGGACCCTTCGCTGGTCAATTCGGCCGCCACCGGCGACGGCTGGCTGTGGAAGATGAGGCTTTCCAACGAAAGCCAGCTCGAAGGCCTGCTGGATGAGGCCGCCTACAAAGCCCATATCGGCTGAAAGCAGGATAGTTACGATGACCGCAGCACCATATCCCTTCTCGGCCCGCCATATCGGCCCCGGCCTCAACGATGTCCGAGCGATGCTGGCCGTAATCGGCGTTCCGTCGGTCGAGACGCTGATCAGCCAGGCCGTGCCGAGATCGATCCGCCTCGACTTGCCGCTGACCCTGCCCGCGCCGGCCAGCGAAGCCGAGGCGCTGGCCGAATTGTCGGCGACGATGGCGAAGAACAAGGTGCTGAAGAGCTTCATCGGCACCGGTTATCACGGCGTCCACGTGCCGCCGGTCATCCAGCGCAACCTGTTCGAGAACCCGGCCTGGTACACCGCCTACACGCCCTACCAAGCCGAGATCAGCCAGGGCCGGCTGGAAATGCTGTTCAACTTCCAGACCCTCGTCACCGAATTGACCGGCTTGCCGGTGGCGTCGGCCTCGCTGCTCGATGAGGCGACAGCGGTCGCTGAAGCCGTCGGCATTGCGCTGCGCCATCATCGCGACAAGCGCACCAAGGTGGCGCTTGCCGGCACGCCGCACCCGCAGACGCTGGATGTCGTGCGCACCCGCGCCGAGCCGCTCGGCACCGAAGTCGACGGCGAGACGATCGACGACAACACCGCCGCTCTGCTCGTTTCCTGGCCCGACACGTTCGGCGTCTATGGCGACCACAGGGC
>NZ_RZOF01000639.1:0-1077 GCF_003998955.1 Mesorhizobium sp. M4B.F.Ca.ET.017.02.2.1
GTTCGTCCACAAGATAGCCGGGCATCTTTCCGAAACCGGCCGTGACCTGGTGTCGGTAGCGGCGGCAGCGCGGGCGGCGGCAAAGGACATTTTTTCGCTCGGCATCTCGCTCTCCTCCTGCTCGATCCCCGGACAGGCGCATGAAGACCGCTTCGGCGCCGAAGACGGCGAGCTCGGCCTCGGCATCCATGGCGAGCCGGGCGTCGAGCGCATCGCCTTGCAGAGCGCCAGCTCACTCGTCGCCATCATGGCCGAGCGCCTCGCCGCGCGGCTCGATGCCGGCAGCCGCTACGCGCTCCTGATCAACAATCTCGGATCGGTGCCGCCGCTCGAAATGTCGCTGATCGCCAATGCGGTGCTCGCCTCGCCGCTGGCGAAGGCGGTGACGCTGACGATCGGTCCCGGCCATCTGATGACCGCGCTCAACATGAACGGCTTCTCGCTGTCGCTGATCAGGCTGGATGCCGAACGCGAGGCGGCGCTGCTGGCGCCGGTCGGTCCGCATGCCTGGCTGCCGGCGAAGCCGGTCCGCCAGCCGCTCGTCGTGGCGGCGGCCAAGCCGGCGGTTCACGCCACCGCGAAGGCGCCGAGTCGCGACGCCGCCGCGGAGCGGTTGATCACCGTCGTTTGTGAGAAGCTGATCTCGCTGGAGGAGCCCTTGAACGGGCTAGACGCCAAGGCCGGCGACGGCGATACCGGGTCGACGGTGGCGACCGGCGCGCGCAGCGTGCTCGAGCGTCTCGACACGCTGCCGCTTGCCGACCGGGCGGCAACGCTGGCGGCAATTGGCGATACGCTGGGGACCGCGATGGGCGGTTCGAGCGGTGTGCTTTTGTCGATCTTCTTCACCGCAGCGGCGCAGACTTTGGGTTTTGGCGCGACTCTGCCCAAGGCGCTGCTCGCCGGCCTCGACCGGATGACCTTCTACGGCGGCGCCAAGGTCGGCGACCGCACCATGGTCGATGCGCTGGAGCCGGCGCTCAAGGCGCTCGATACGGGCGGGCTGGAAGCAGCCGCGACGGCCGCGCGGCATGGCGCGGAGGCCACGGCCGCGATGCGCAAGGCCAAGGCCGGACG
>NZ_RZOF01000063.1:0-22945 GCF_003998955.1 Mesorhizobium sp. M4B.F.Ca.ET.017.02.2.1
GACGAAGATCGAATAGAAGGCCATGCACAGCGCCGAGCCGAAGGCGGCGAGATAACCGACAAGATTGCCCTGGAACAACGACTGCTCGCGGCCTCCGGAAATCACCAGCGCCACGCCGACAAAGCCGAGCGCGGCGGTGACGCCGAGCAGCGCGGGGCGACGCGGGCTGTCCAGCACGATCAGCGCGGCCGCCACCATCAGCGGCCAAGTATAGGCGACAAGATTTGCCTCGATGACCGGCATCGAGGCGAAGGCGATATATTGCAGGACCATGGTGCCGACGAGGCCGATGAAGCCGACGGCAAAGGCAGCGAGGTTGCTCACTGGCCTCCCCTTCTCCCCTTGTGGGAGAAGGTGGATCGGCGCGCGGCGCTTCAGCCTGATCAACGCAAAGACCAAGGCGGCGCCGATGAATTGCAGGAATTGCACCAGCGATACCGGATGATTTTCAAGCAGCGACTTGCCGACCAGCGCATTGGTCGACCACAGCGCCACCGCGCCGGCGGCGAAGGCCAGCGCGGCCGCGGGGGCCGCTCCATCCCGCAGGACCCGGGATGGGGTCCTGTCTTCCTGCCTGGCCATGACCTGTTCCGAATGCTGGATCAGCGAAGCAAGCCGGTTTCCGCCCATGGCTTCACTACCATGATTCCCTGGCGCCGCCGGCGACGGTTTCCGCGGCCGGCTGCGGGGCGGGATGCTCCTCGGCAAAACGGCGATAGGCCGGCAGCTGGTTGTTCCAGACGTCGTCGGCAAGCTCATTCACCCATGCACGATCGTGGTCGTTGTCGGCGGCGAGGTAGAACATGCGGTTATCGTCGACATAGGGCTTTGCGACCGAGCGCTGGTTGAGCACCAGGGTGACGCGCGAGCCGAGCTGGATGGGCGCGGTGCGATGCAGCACGCCGAGGAACTGGCCGAGCGTGGCGTAGTTCATCTTGTGGTCGATGCGCATGATGCGGTTGCGCGGAATCTCGCGTCCGGATTCCAGGATCGCCCGCCCGGTCTCGGAATCATCGCAATAGATCTCCAGATGACCGCCGATCAGCGGATCGCTGATCGACAGCGGGATGAGCTCGGTGACCGGCACGCCGTCGCAATGCCATTCGACGGCGCCGTCCTTGGGATTCATGAAGGTGACCGTCGAGCCGACGATCGACAGCGGATAGGGCTCGAGCTTGGTGCCCATCATGTCGGAGAGCCGCTCCAGGCGCAGCTTGTCGTTCAGCAGTTCCTTGATCTCGGGAATGTAGCGGTCGGCGCCGGTGATGAAGGTGAGATCCAGATGCTTGTGCACGGCATGGCTGGACTTCAGCTTCAAGGCAGCCTCCTCGATCGCGGCAAGCAGCGCCGGGTCGTAGCCGTGCAGATACTGGGCGACGCCGAAACTCGACACTTTCCAGGCGGTGTCGTGGCCGATGATGGCTTCACGGCTCATCGCACAACGCAGTTCGGGGATGGTGTGGGCGTTCATTCTACTTCTCCAGCGTGGGGGCAACACTTGGTAAACAGTCGATTAATCCGCCCACCCCTGTAAATTTAGGAATGCTGGTGCTACCCTAAGCCCAGCTTAAGGTCGAAAACGGTGCGTCTGCTCAGTCAGGTCAACCTCAATTCGCTGAAAATCGTCGAGAGTGCTGCCCGGCACGGGAACTTCACGCGTGCCGGTGAAGAACAGTTCATCACCGCTTCCGCCGTCAGCCAGCGCGTCAAGAGCCTTGAGGACCAGCTGCGCTTCAAGATTTTCCAGCGCGGCGGCAACGCGGTGTCGCTGACGCCGGAAGGCGAGACCTATGTGTCGCGGGTGCGCGAAGCTCTGGAGCGGATCGTGGCGGCCAGCATGGAAGCGACCGGGCAATCACAGGCGCATGTGCTGAAGATCTCGGTGCTGCCGACCTTCGCTGCGCGCTGGCTGTTTCCGCGCCTGCCGCTGTTCCAGCGGCAATATCCCGATATCGAAATGCGGGTGTCGACCTCGTACGCCACGCATGAGTTCGCGACCTCGGAATACGACCTGGAGATCCGTTACGGCGACGGCAGCTTCCCCGGCCTGCAGGCGGACCTGCTGTTCAAGGAAGATTTGACGCCGGTGTGCAGTCGCAAACTCTTCCACGAGATCCTCGGCGACAAGCCGCTGTCGAAGGTCACGCCGGACGATCTCAGGCATTTCACGCTGCTCCACTCCGACACCTGCACCCAGAATTGGCAGTCGTGGCTGGGCTTTGCCGGGGCGAGCTTCGTGCTCGGCGAGACCAAAAGCATCTATTTCGATTCCTGCATGATGTCCTACGAAGCGGCCAATGCCGGCATGGGTTTTGCCGTCGCCAACCGCGCCTATATGGCCAGCGACATCCGCGCCGAGCGGCTGGTGGCGCCGTTCGCGGTCCACCACCCCAACACCGCTGGCTGGTACTTCGTCAGTCCCGACACCCAGCACGCGGCACGCAAGGTGGTGCTGTTCAAGCAATGGGTGATGGCCGAAGCGGCGATGACCCAGCGCCAGCTGGATCAGGAGATCGAAGGCGTGCCGGTGAAGCGCGTCGCGGCGATGGCTTGAGGCACTCGCACAGGCTTCTTCGATCAAGCCATGTGCCCGATCAGGTACAAATGACGACCTCCCGCCGCAACTCTGGGTTTTTGTTGTAGATTTCACACAATAGGCGGAATTTCCGCCGGATTTCCCCCACTTCCAGCAGTCTTCCCCAACCTGTCCCCCTGACCTAGCGGCAAGACTCAGCTATGATCTTTCTTGCGGCGGGCCTGACTTTCCCGCTTGGCCGGCGCTTTTCAGCTTCCTCCCAAGCAGCGCCGGCCTTCTTCTGTGCAACAGCTGCCAGATTTGCTGAACTGCGCCGTGCGTCACTGTGCCGGCTGCGTTCCCTGCTGGTCACCGCCAGTGGTCGACTTCGGCACCGGGTTCTTGTCGACCTGCGGGTTCTGGTCGACGGGCGCCTTTGTCGGCTGGACGCTGTTGTCGCAGGCGGCGAGCGCGAGCCCCAAGGCTAGCAGCATCGGAAGCTTCATCATGACAACCTCCTCTCGTTCGCCCCTGAGGGCAAACGAGACGATGGCGGTTTGGTTGCACCGCGAGCCAGGTCGGATGAGGCGCCGGCGGAACAAAATGCCCCTCTCCCCGGTTGGTCCGCTGAAGGAGCTTTTGATCATGATCCGTCTGCTGATTGTTGGCCTGTTCGCCTATGCGACCTATCGCTTCGCCAAGAAAGTCATCGACGAGGTGCCCGACGGCTTCGAGCCACTGCCATTGCAGGATGATGATGAACGCCGGTCGCTGCGACGCCAGTCGGCGGCGATGGGTGCCGAGCCAAGGCGGTAGGTTAAGCCAAACTGCCCCTTTTGGCGGAGATTGGCAGGCTCGCCACCATTGCGAACAAAGCGGAAACGATGCTTGATGGGCGATGAACCTCGCCCTCCGTGATTCGTCCTTGCGGCCAGCCTATCTCGACAAGCTCAATGCCGAACAGCGGCTGGCGGTCGAGCATGGCGACGGCCAGGTCGCGGCGCCGCTGCTGGTCATCGCCGGGGCGGGGTCGGGAAAGACCAGCACGCTGGCGCATCGCGTGGCGCATCTGATCGTCAAAGGCGCCGATCCGCGCCGCATCCTGTTGATGACGTTCTCGCGCCGAGCCGCCTCTGAAATGGCCAAGCGCGTCGAGCGCATCGCCGGCGAGGTGCTGGGGCGCGATGCTTCCGTCATCGCTGACGCGCTCTCCTGGGCCGGTACCTTCCACGGCATTGGCGCCCGGCTGCTGCGCGACTATGCACTGGAGATCGGCCTCGATCCCGCCTTCACCATCCATGACCGCGAGGATTCCGCCGACCTGATGAACCTTGCCCGGCACGAGCTTGGCTTCTCCAAGACGGAGAGCCGTTTCCCGACCAAGGGCACCTGCCTGCAGATCTATTCGCGCGCCGTCAACGCGCAGGCGCCGCTCGGCGAGGTGCTGGGCGGTGTGTTCCCATGGTGCGCCGGCTGGGCAGAGCAGTTGAAGGACCTGTTCGCGGCCTATGTCGAGGCCAAGCAGGCGCAGAACGTACTCGATTACGACGACCTCCTGCTCTACTGGGCGCAGATGGCGGCCGAGCCGGAGATCGCGGCGCATCTCGGCGGCCGCTTCGACCATGTGCTGGTCGACGAATACCAGGACACCAACCGGCTGCAGGCCTCGATCCTGACGGCACTGAAACCCGACGGCGCCGGCCTGACGGTGGTGGGCGACGACGCGCAGTCGATCTATTCGTTCCGCGCCGCGGAAGTGCGCAACATCCTCGACTTCCCCACGCAGTTCGCCCGGGCAGCGGCGATCGTCACGCTGGAGCGCAACTACCGCTCGACCGAGACGATCCTGGCGGCGGCCAACGCGGTGATCGGGGAGGCCGCCGAGCGCTTCACCAAGAACCTCTGGAGCGAGCGCAGATCGTCCGAAAAGCCGCTTCTGGTCACCGTACGCGACGAGGCCGAGCAGGCAAGCTATGCCTGCCACGCGATCCTCGCCGAGCGCGAGGCCGGCACGGCGCTGAAGTCGCAGGCCGTGCTGTTCCGCGCCTCGCATCACAGCGGGCCGCTGGAGATCGAGTTGACCCGCCGCAACATCCCCTTCGTCAAGTTCGGCGGGCTGAAGTTCCTCGATGCCGCCCATGTCAAGGACATGCTGGCGGTGCTGCGCTTCGCCGAAAATCCGCGCGACCGCGTCGCCGGCTTCCGCGTGCTGCAGCTTATGCCGGGCATCGGGCCGTCGGCGGCCGCGCAGATCGTCGAGACGATGGCGACGTCGCTCGACGAGGCGATGGGGCTCGCCCGCTACCGGCCGCCGCAGCGAGCGGCCGAGGATTGGCCTTCCTTCCTGTCGCTCTACGAAGGCCTGCGCGCCGGCGCGAAATGGCCGGCCGACCTTGAGCGGATCCGGCTCTGGTACGAACCGCATCTCGAGCGCATGCACGAGGACACAACGATGCGCCGGGCCGACCTCCTGCAGCTCGAGCAGATCGCGTCCGGCTACCCGTCGCGCGAGCGCTTCCTCACCGAGCTGACGCTCGACCCGCCGGACGCCACCAGCGACGAGGCAGGCCCGCCGCACCGCGACGAAGACTATCTGATCCTGTCGACCATCCATTCCGCCAAGGGCCAGGAGTGGAAGAACGTCTTCGTGCTCAACACCGTCGACGGCTGCATCCCCATCGACCTCGGTGTCGGCAGCAAGGAAGACATCGAGGAGGAACGGCGCCTGCTCTATGTGGCGATGACGCGGGCCAAGGACAGGCTGCACCTGGTCATGCCGCAGCGCTTCTTCGTGCACGGCCAGGCGGCGCGCGGCGACCGCCATGTTTATGCCGCGCGCACCCGCTTCATCCCGGCCTCGTTGCTCTCCGCCTTCGAGCAGACGTCCTGGGCGAGCGTGCAGGCGAAGGACGATCCGCGCCGGCGGCCTGAGGTCAAGGTCGACCTCGGCGCGCGCATGCGCGGCATGTGGAAATAGGCCCGCCGCCCGCGGCCGTTTCCTTTGCCGGCAACCAAAGCCCGGACCTGGCGTTAACCCGCATTGACGTGGAGCGCGACGATGGACCCTGTAGCGGCGGCGGCAATGATCCTGCTTTCCTGCAGCCCGGACATGGCATCCTGCCATCCGGGAGAGGCACGGCCAGTCGTGTACCGGGACATGGCTCAGTGCTCCGCCGCTCTGCCCGACAGGCTACGCGGAAACGGCATGATAGGCAGGTGCCGGCCTATTGATGCGGCGACAGCCAGAAGCGGTGCCAACGGCAACCAGTTGGCGACCGTGCGCGTCACGCGAGGAACCGGCGCCAACGCCGTTTCGACGGACTACCTCGTCCTCCATGCCCCGGACTGACCAGCCTTCATCGTCGCTGGCCTCCTCACGAAACGTATCAGCACGCCCCTCCATCGCGATGGAACCATCAGCCAGCGGGCGGGTTTCCGTAAGCAAGACCTAATGCAAAGGAGACGGACATGAAGAACGTTGTTCTCGCCGCCATGCTTGGCATGGCCACGCTGGCGCCGGTGACGGCTCCGGTGCAAGCGGCAAGTCTGACCATCACCACCGACAACGGCACGCGCTATAGCGATGATTACTCCTGGCGCCGCCATCATCGCCACTATGCAATGCGCGATTATGACCGTGACAATCGGCGCCACTGGCGTCGCGACCGCGACCGCGACCGCTGCCATGTCAGGGTGCACAAGCGCTGGCACCACCACCGCCTGGTGATCAAGCGGGTGTGGAGCTGCGGCTACCACCGAGGCTGGTAACGTCATGGGCGTGGCGCGAACCGTGGCTTCAGGTCGAGCATCGGTGAGCGCCTGTCCCACGTTGTGTCGGACTCTGCTTTAGCGGGAGGGTGTAAATGCGTTTCGTTCCCGCCACCATGAGCCGGCGACAACGGCTTGGGCAGTTAGCCGGGCGGCTGTTCGTCAATGTCGTCGCAGCGCTTATCGCCGGCGTTGCCATTCTCTTGCTCGTGCTTTCGACCCACCATCCGGGGGCACCAACAGCGCCGCCCCAGGTCCTCACGACCACGGTGCCGTAGCCGCGGCCCGGCTTGCGCCTATCGAAGGGCAACGCCCTGGTGCTCCTGGTGCCCCGCCTTATTCTCCGTATCCCCCAAAATCATGGAACCTCCCGCCCCTTCCCGCGTTCTCTGGCGTTCGACCCCCGATCGGAAACCGGCGCCCGCCGACCTCCGCCCAACCCAAGAGGCCAGAATGCACGACAGGATGTTCTTCACCCCGGTCGCCCTTACCGTTGGCGCCGGCCACAAGCGCATGATCGCGTCGCTGTTCGACATGCATGAATTCCTGACCGAATTCCCGCCGTCGCGGCGTCGGCTGAGCTATGGCGCCGCGGTGAAGGCGTGCGAAGCGGCGCGAGCCGGCGAGATCTCGCCCGAGGCGGCGCGCGATGCGCTGATCACCTTCGCGGTGACGGCCGGCATCCTCTGGCCCGCCACCCAGCCCGCCGTCTCGGTCAAGCCGGTGGCGCGCAGCTTCGGCGGCTATGCTGCGTAAAGTGAATAGCGAATAGGGAATAGCGAGCAGGGAAGGCAATGCATGCGCCAGCCGGCGCAACGCTATTTGCTACTCACTATTCGCTACTTGTCTCAATGGACCGTCGCGGCGTCGTCGGTCAGCGGGCCAAGCAGCGCGACCGTTGCGAAGCTGACCTGGTCGCGGCCGTTCGACTTTGCCTTGTAAAGGTGACTGTCCGCCGTCCGGTACATGTCGGCAAATGTAGCGGGACCGTTGAAGGCGACGCCGCCGATGCTGACCGAAAGCGGGCAAGGCCGGCCGTCGGGGGAGAACTCCACCTCGCGGATGCGCCGCCTGATCCCTTCGGCGACCAGCCAGGACTGCGAGGCGTCGGCGCCGGGAAGAAAGACCGCGAATTCCTCGCCGCCGATGCGCCCGACAATGTCGGCGCCGCGCAACTGGCCCTGGATCGTCTTGGCGATCAGCTTCAGCGCCTGGTCGCCGCAATCGTGTCCGAGGCGATCGTTGATGGTCTTGAAATGGTCGGCGTCGACGATGAGGAAGGCGCCGGCATCGACGACCGCCTGGCTGCGCGCCTGGTCGAGGTAGGCCTCGACCAGCATCGAGAAGGCGCCGCGATTGAACACCGCCGTCAGGCTGTCGGTGGCCGCGACGATGCTCAGCTCCTTCTGGGCGACGGCAAGCTGGCGCATCTTGAACATCAGGAAGAAGAAGAACGACCCCGCCAGCACGAGCGGCAGCAAGAGGTCCGTCATCTGCGCGCGCCACAGGGCGTCCGGCGACAGCAAGGGGAAATTGTAGGAATCGACGAAGAAGGCCGCGGCGATGCAGACCGCCGTGCCGACCACCGTGACTGCAATGACCCTGCCCCAGCTCGTCGGGGACAAATCGATGCGCATTCTATTGCTCCCGCTGCGTCAGGCCATCCTGCGTCGGGAAGGCAAACGAAATCCTAATATTAGCTTCGCCTTTCTTGAACGTGGTTAACCGCCCTCGAAAGCGTCCTCGGCGGTCGGCACCCAAAAGCCCGCCACCGGGATGGCAAGGGGTGGCGGGCTTCCGACTCTGGCCGTCGTAAAGTCTCGCGGCCGGCGCCGGACTTGTCAGCGGCGGGCGATCAGCAGGCAGAGCTGGCGCAGGTCGCGGTCATAGGTGCCTTCGCTGCTCAGCACGTCGACGCAGCGCTTCTTCATCCGCGCAAGCTGGCCGCTCGACATGCTGGCGACGACGCTCGACAGGCCCAGCGTGCCGGCAGTCGCCGAAGTGCCGGGGATGCCAGGAACCCCTGACGTTCCAACCCCGATACCTGTGTTGGCGCTGGTACCGCCGAACGTCGTCCCTATGGCGGCGTCGACACCGTTGCCGGTGCCCAGGGACGCGTCAGCGCCCGCACCGCTGGTGCCGCCCAGGGACACCGTAGCCGCTCCGCCGCCTCCGCCGATCAAGGCATTGCCATTGGCGCCATTGGTGCCGCCGATCGAAGCGTCGGCGCTGGTGCTGCTGCCGCCAAAGGATGCATTGCCATTGGCCCCGCCGGGGCCGCCCGCATTGGCGCTGGCTGCATTGCCGCCGACCGAAACGCCGCCTAGGCCACCAAGGCCAACTTCGGCCGCACTCGCAGGAAAGGCGAGAATAACGACGATCGTTCCGCCCGCAAATGCTCTGGAGATTTTCCGAACGATACTGGACATGACACTCTCCCTTGTTGCCCTTCTGGTTCATGCGCTGCAACGTTGTGGCAAAAATCGACAATGTTGCTCGCGCATCAAGGGCTACGCTTGGAGATGCATTCCAGTTTCAACGCTCGTTCTGCCGTCGTGAGTCTTAGTTTTTGAACATTTCACAAAAAGTAGCGCTTTATTCTAAATATTTAGACATTTCTAATATAGCAACCCCAGCCGCGGAATCAGGCATAGGCGCGGCCTTCCTCGCTGCGCTGGAACCGCACCAGATCGAGCGGCACGGAAGGTCGGCCAAGCACGGTCAGGATCATGTGCGCATGGCCGCGATGGTGGGTCTGGTGGTTGAAGAAATGGCTGAGCGCCGGCGCCAGCCGCTGCGAGACGGTGCGCATGTCGGAAAGGGTCATGTAGGAGAAGCGGCCGGCGAGCGCCTTGTCGCTCATGCCTTCGATCCAGCCGATGATCCGCTTGTCCTCCGCCTCGCGCGCCAGCCAGAGGACAGGCAAAGCGCGGTGGAGGATCGCGTCGGTCCTCGAAGGAGCATCGCCCTCGCCGGTGAAGCGCTTCATCCAGATGCGGTCAGCGGCCAATAGATGGTTGAGCGTTCCCGCCATCGAGCCGAAGAAGGCGCCGACATCCCTTTCGAATTCTTCGTCCACGAGGTCGGCGGCAGCCTCGTAGATGCGGCCGTTGGCCCATTGGTTGTAGGCCGCAAACATCATGAAATGCTGTTTCATCTCTCCGGCCCCGCTGCGTTAGGTTCAGGCCTACCTAAACCCTCGAAGGATTCGATTCTAGGGGAGTAAGGCAGCATGGCAGTAGGGCAGTATGCTGGGCCGCTGAGGTCGCCCCCGGGAAACGCTGCCCTGCAGCCCTCCCCCGAAATGCGACAAAGTGGACCCGCCTGCGTCGTTTCGCGCGCCTCATGGCCGCCTTGATCGGGGCAAAGAAGAAGCAGCCGGCAGATCCGGCTAACACAATGAAGGCAGCACGGCGGCATGGTACCAGCCCCGGATTTTTCCGACGAATTTCGTCTCGGGCTTGTCAGCCTGATGCGGTGGCGCCGCGATGTCAGGCGCTTCAGGTCGACGCCGCTGCCCGACGGCACGCTGGAGCGGCTGCTGGCGCTGGCCGCTGTCGCGCCGTCCGTCGGCCTCAGCCAGCCCTGGCGCTTCGTCGTGGTCGACAGTTCCGAGCGGCGCGAAGCGGTGAGAGGCACGTTCGAGCGCTGCAACGCGGAAGCGCTGCGCTGCTTTTCCGGCGAGCGCGCCGCGCTCTACTCCCGCATGAAGCTCGCCGGGCTTGCCGAGGCGCCTTGTCAGTTCGCGGTCTTCGCCGACCGCACGACGGCGCAGGGTCATGGGCTCGGCCGCCTGACCATGCCCGCCACCATCGACTATTCGGCGGTCATGGCGGTGCATACGCTGTGGCTGGCGGCGCGGGCGGAAGGCATCGGCATGGGCTGGGTGTCGATTCTCGATCCGGCCGAGATCGCCGCCATTCTCGACACGCCGCCGGAATGGACATTGATCGGCTATTTCTGCCTCGGCTATCCCAGCGAACAGGACTGCGTGCCGACGCTGGAGCGCGAGGGCTGGGAACAGCGGCGCGCGCCGGTGGTCCTCAGGCGGTAATCACTTCGCTGGGTCCCTGTCGACGAGCTTGACGCAGATCGGGTCGCCCTGCACCATGCGGGCGCATTGCCATTCCGGGCCGAAACCGAAATTCTCCCTTGGCCCCAGCCCAGGAAAGACCAGCAGGACAAAGAGGGCGACGCCGACAAACACCGCCACGAACAGGATGCCGGCGATATCCCCGCGTCTGAGGTAAGGCCAGTTCATCGTGCGCCGTGCCCGGCTCCTTCGCTCTTGACCGCACGCCGCCATTGTCGCGCAAAGCGCCGTCCTTGGCCAGAACGCCAGCGGGTGGGCGCCTCCCCTTGGCAAGGCGCCATGCGGCTTGTATAGAGCCCGCCACCTCCAATTCCATTCTCACCACAAGGACGACCCAATGGCGATCGAACGCACCTTTTCCATGATCAAGCCGGACGCGACCCGGCGCAACCTGACCGGCGCCATCACCCAGATGCTGGAAGATGCCGGCCTGCGCGTCGTCGCCTCCCGCCGGGTGTGGATGAGCCGCCGTGAGGCCGAGGGCTTCTACGCCGTGCACAAGGAACGCCCGTTCTTCGGCGAGCTGGTGGAATTCATGTCTTCGGCGCCGACCATCGTGCAGGTGCTGGAAGGCGAGAACGCGATCGCCAAGAACCGCGAAGTGATGGGCGCCACCAACCCGGCCAACGCCGCCGAGGGCACCATCCGCAAGGTGCATGCGCTGTCGATCGGCGAGAATTCGGTGCACGGCTCCGACGCGCCGGAAACCGCCGCGCAGGAAATCAAGTACTGGTTCTCGGACACCGAGATCGTCGGCTGAACCGTTCAGCACGACGCAGGAATGAAGGCGGCAGCCGGCCGGTCCGGCGCCTTTTCGATTCCAAGGTAGACAGGCCCATCTGGAGCGCTAACTTGATGTCATCGGCGATAACTGACCAAGGGCATCGCCGGCTGTGAGCGAGTATCGCGCTTCCGCCCTTCCACCAGGAAGCGGGCGATGATCGATCCCAAGGTTTCCACGAGCGGCATTGCCTACCCTGACGACCTTGCCTTGCTGAAGCGGGTCTATGACCGCATCTGCCAGGAGCGGGGCATCGGCGCCGGCAGTGCCGAAGCCGCGGATCTGGCGGCGCAAGCGATGGCGCTGTTTAACGCCGGCGTCTTCGACGAAGACGAGATCAACCGCAGCCTGTCCTAAGACGAGTAGCGCCCGCCTGGATGCCCCGCCGCCCCTCGCGGCGGGTTCCCGTCACTTCGGTTGGCGGTCCTTCAGATTCGCATGCTCGTTGGCCGCCTCCGTGTCTGCCGCAGGCGTTCGCGTGTCGGCGCCTATAAACGGACTGCCCTGCCCGGGGGCGAGGTCGCCGCCAGGATGGCGCAGAACCAAGCTGAAAACCTGTGATGCTTCGCGCGCCTCTGTCACCCCAGTCCCATACGAAACTGTCGAGGACTAACTCGCGGCGTTGAAGCGCAGGATGACGCGGTCGTCCTTGTCGGCGATGATGAGCTTCCCGGCGTCGATATGGTAGGAGGCGGCCTTGGCGAGCGCTTCGAACAGCGCCTTCTCCTGCGCCATCACCTCCGGGGCGCAGGCCATGTAGGTCGAGCCGATGTCGCTGATGGCGATCTTTTCGCCGTCCACCTTGGCGGTGGCGAAATAGGCATTGCACGGACCCTTGCCGCCGGCCTTGCCGGCCTCGCCGACGCGGAACGTCGCCTGAGGCTGCGCGATCACGCCGATGCCGTCGATATATTCGATCAGCCAGCTCTGGCCGAGCAGCGCGTCGGCCGGCGCATCGCTCGACGCCACTATCTTCAGCATGATGCTTTGCGGCCTGTCGCTCAGCGGATCGACCCGGTGGCGCGTGTCGGTGGTGAAGAGCAGCTTGTCGTCGACGGTGATGCGCGCCTGCAGCGCATAGGTCATGTTCGGCCGGATCACCTGCGGGTCGAAGCTGATCTCGAACCTGATCGGCACCTGACCGGCGGGCGCCACCTTGCGCTCGCCGATGATGGCTGCCGGCGCATCGGCCAGCGACACGTCCGCAAGCTGGACGGAGAGCACGGCATTGGGCGGCAGCGCGATGCGCTCGCGGTACGTCGCCTCGCCCTGCAGTGTCTTCTCGGCGGCATCGGAAAGTTCCGGCACTGCAAGCACGCCGACGACCAACGGCACCAGGCCGAAGATGAAGAATTCAGCGATCCTGTCCAGCATGACCCAGCTCCCCTAGGTTGCGCCAGCAAGGGGAAGAATCCTTCAGGATTGCGGTCAATGCATGGCCACGGGGCGGATTTAATTGGTCGGCTTCGTCCAGCGGCTGGCCGCCTCGTCGTCGGCCTCCTTGGCCTCGACCCAGCCGCCCTCGGAGCCGTCGGCATGATGCTCCTTCTTCCAGAACGGCGCGCGCGACTTCAGATAATCCATGAGGAAATTCGCCGCTTCGAAGGCCGCATGGCGGTGGGCTGAGGCAGCCACCACCAGCACTATGTTCTCGCCGGGCGCGATCCTGCCGTGACGGTGGATGACGGTCAGCCCCTGCAACGGCCAACGTTCGATCGCCTCGGCGGCGATGCGGCCGATCTCGGCTTCGGCCATGCCGGGATAGTGCTCGAGCTCGAGCGCCGAAAGCGCACCCTGCTCGTCGCGGCAAAGGCCGGAGAAGGTGACCACGGCGCCGATGTCGGCACGGCCTTGCGTCAGCCCGGCAATCTCGGCGGCGACGTCGAAATCCTGCGCCTCGATGCGCACCGTCGGCCGCACGGCGCCGGGCATGGTTTCAGCCTCCGGTCATCGGCGGGAACAGCGCGATCTCGCGCGCGCCGGCGATCTTCTCGCGGTGACCGACATGTTCCTGATTGATGGCGACGCGGATGACGTCGGGAAACTGCAGCGCGTTCTCGTACTCCTCGCCGCGCGACTTCAGCCAACGCAGCAGGTCGGCCACCGTCTCGATGCCGGCTGGAAGTTCGACATCCTCCTCCGGCTTGCCGATCCGCTCGCGCACCCAGGCGAAATAGATGAGCTTGGTGGCCATCTCACTCGTCCATGATGTGCTTGAGGCCGGCGCGGAAATAATCGTAGCCGGTGTAGAGCGTCACCAGCGCCGCGATCCACAGCAGCACCAGCCCGGTCTGGGTGGTCAGCGGGAAGATCTTGTCGCCGGCGGGGCCCGCGAGCAGGAAGGCGATGGCGACCATCTGGATGGTGGTCTTCCATTTGGCGAGCTGGGTGACGGGCACCGAGACCTTGAGGGCCGCCAGATACTCGCGCAGGCCCGAGACCAGGATCTCGCGGCACAGGATGATGATCGCCGCCCACAGCGACCAGCCGGCAATGCCGGCATGGCGGTCGGTATCGGCGGCAAGCAGCAGCAGGCAGGTCGAGACCAAAAGCTTGTCGGCAATCGGGTCGAGCATCTTGCCGATGTTGGAGGTCTGCTGCCAGGCACGCGCCAGATAACCGTCGAAATAATCGGTGATGGAAGCGAGCAGGAAGATGGCCAGCGCCGACCAGCGGGCGAAGTCGGAAGACTTCAGATGGCCCTCGAGGAAAAAGCACAGCACCACCAGCGGCACCGCGATGATGCGGGCGTAGGTGAGGATATTCGGCAGGTTGAACGCGCGCTGGGCCATCTTCTCGGGAACTCTTTCTGCCTGCGTACTCAAATCAGAAGGGAATGTGGGGGGTCAACAGGGCAGATTCGATTGGTCAGCCGAAAATAGGCGCAAGAATGGTCAGCTGTCATGAAAATGGTTGTAAACCAGCTTCGCCATCTGCTCGGAGATGCCGTCGACCTTGACCAGATCCTCGACCGCGGCGCGGCTGACCGCCTTGGCGGTGCCGAAATGCAAGAGCAGCGCCCGCTTGCGGCCGGGGCCGATGCCGGCGATCTCGTCGAGCGGGTTCTTGACCATCTCCTTCTTGCGGCGGGCGCGGTGCGAGCCGATGGCGAAGCGGTGCACCTCGTCGCGCAGGCGCTGGACGAAATAGAGCACGGGATCGCGCACCGGCAGGGTGAAGGAGTCCCTGCCCCGGACGAAGAAGCGCTCGCGGCCGGCGTCGCGATCCTGGCCCTTGGCGATGCCGATCGCGGCGACGCGGTCCTCGATGCCGAGATCGGCGAGGATCTTGCGCACCGCCGTCATCTGGCCCTGACCGCCGTCGATCAGGATGACGTCGGGCCAGGCCGGGAAGGCTCCATTGCCGCCGACAAGATCGTCGGCCGTTTCGTCCTCGACTTCGGCAGCCGCCACCTCGCTTGAGGGCTGGACATCGCCATGCTCCTTCAGCAGGCGCGAGAAACGCCGCTCCATCACCTCGCGCATCATGCCGAAATCGTCGCCAGGCGTGATCTCGGTCGAGCGGATGTTGAATTTGCGGTACTGGTTCTTCACGAAACCTTCGGGCCCGGCAACGACCATGGCGCCGACGGCGTTGGTGCCCATGATGTGCGAGTTGTCGTAGACCTCGATGCGCACCGGCGGCTTGGCCAGGCCGAAGGTCTCGGCAAAACCGGTAAGCAGGCGCGCCTGCGTCGAGGTTTCGGCCAACCGTCTGCCGAGCGCCTCGCGCGCGTTCTGCAGCGCGTTGTCGGTCAGGTCCTTCTTCTCGCCGCGCTGCGGCACCGAGATCGACACCTTGCGGCCGGCGCGGGTCGAGAGCGCCTCGGCAAGCAGCTCCTGCTCCTCGACGGCAAGCGAGAGCAGGATGGCGCGCGGCGTCGGCTTGTCGTCGTAGAACTGCGCCAGGAACGAGCCCAGCACTTCCGATCCCTCCAGCGCCGGGTCGGCCTTGGGGAAATAGGCTCGGTTACCCCAGTTCTGGCCGGTGCGGAAGAAGAACACCTGGATGCAGGTCTGGCCGCCCTCCTGGTGGATGGCGAAAACGTCGGCCTCCTCGACGGTTTGCGGGTTGATGCCCTGATGCGCCTGCACATGCGAGAGCGCGGCCAGCCGGTCGCGATAGATGGCGGCGCGCTCGAAATCGAGCTCCTCGGACGCCTGCTGCATGGCGGTCGAGATCTCGGTCTTCACCTTCAGGCTGCGGCCGGAGAGGAAATCCTTCGCCTCGGCGACCAGCCCGGCATAGTCCTCATGCGAGATCTCGCCGGTGCACGGACCGGCGCAACGCTTGATCTGATAGAGCAGGCACGGCCGGGTGCGGTTCTCGTAGAAGGAATTGGTGCAGCTTCTCAGAAGAAAGGCGCGCTGCAGCGAGTTGATGGTGCGGCCGACCGCGCCGGCCGAGGCAAAGGGGCCGAAATAATCCCCTTTTCGCGAGCGCGCGCCGCGATGCTTGTAGATGCCGGGCGAGACATGGTCGCCGGTCAACAGGATGTAAGGGAACGATTTGTCGTCCCGCATCAGCACGTTGAAGCGGGGTCGCAGCCGCTTGATCAGGTTCGCCTCGAGCAGCAGCGCCTCGATCTCGGTGCGGGTGACGACGAACTCCATCGTCGCGGTCTCGCGCACCATGCGGCCGATGCGCAGCGTGTGGAAGCGCCCCTGCGCGTAGTTGGTGACGCGCTTCTTCAGGCTGCGCGCCTTGCCGACATAGAGCACATCGCCGGCAGCGTTCATCATGCGATAGACGCCGGGCGCGTTGGGCAGCCGCTTGACCAGCGTCTGGATCACCTCGGCGCCGACCATGCCGTCGGCGTCTCCGGCATGCGGCGTCCAGTCTATGGCGGTGAAGGCGACGTCCGGTCCGGCCGGGACGGCTTCCGGCTCCACGATCTCCTCGGCCGCATCGTCCTCGAGATCGATCTCGGGGGGCAGGTCGTCGGCAGCGCCGCGCGTCTTGTGTTTTTGCTCTGCGGGACTCATTCCACCATGCCTGTCACATCGGGCGTCTGCCACGCAAGATGCTGGCCGCCGTCGAGCGCGATCATCTGGCCGGTGACCGAGCGCGCTTGCCAGAGATAGCGGATGGTAGCGCCGAATTCGGTCAAATCCGGGCCACGCTTGAGGATCAGCCCGTCGAGCTGCGCGGCGAAATCATCATCGTCCTGGCGGACACTCTTCAGCGTCGGGCCGGGGCCGATGGCGTTGACGCGGATGCGAGGCCCGAGCGCCTGCGCCAGCATCTCGGTTTGCGTCCACAGCGCCGACTTCGACAGCGCATAGGAGAAATAGCGCGGCGTCGGGCGCCAAACGCGCTGGTCGATGATGTTGACGATCAGGCCCTCCTCGCCTTCCGGCAGGGCGCGGGCGAAATTCTGCGCCAGCAGCGCCGGCGTCTTCACATGGATGGCGAAGTGGCGGTCCCAAGCCTGCCAATCGAAATCCTCGACACTGTCGTCGACGAAAAGCGAGGCATTGTTGACGAGCAGCGTGACGGGGCCAAGCGCCGCCTCGGCGCGGCCGACGAGATCGCCGACCGCATCCATGTCGGTGAGGTCGGCGGCGACGACCGCGGCGCGGCCGCCCTTGCCCCTTATCTGTTCCGCCAGCGCCTCGGCCTCGGCGCCCGAACGGTTGGCGTGGATGGCGACCGCGAAGCCGTGTGCCGCCAGATCCTCGACGATCGCCTTGCCGATCCGTTTTGCGCCACCGGTCACCAGCGCCGTCGCGGTCTTGGTCATCTGTCAATCCTCAATCGGCGCCTCGATTCCACCAGCCGGCACATTATGACCGGCCGAGGGGTTAAACGCCGTTTCCACCTGGGGCGGGAATGTGGCGAAGCGGACTCGCCGCAACCTTTGCGTGATCCGGATTCGCGCCGGCAGGATCGCAATATAGGATGCTCGACTCCTTGTACCAAGCCGCGTGCAGCGCAGCATGGAACCGCTGCTGACATTTCGCTGTTGCGAAGATGCAACGTCACGGTTCAGCCTCATTCGCGCCGGGGAATGACCCAAGTTCAGGTTCGCTTCAGCCGCATTTCGACACGACATTCGGAACCGTTGAGCGCCGGGTCCGTTTATCCCCCCGGACGGGTCTTGGGGTGCTCATGAACAACAAGCCTACGTGTCCTGTGGCTTAAGGAGTAAAGAACAATGCAAGCCAATCTCAAATTCGCACGGCCGCTGGCTGTTGCCCTCGGGCTCTTCGCCCTCGGCGGTACCGCTTACGCAGCCGACGTCGTCTCTGAAGAGCCGCCGGCGCCCGCTCCGGTTGCCGAACTCCCCGTCGCTTCCTGGGCCGGTCCGTATCTCGGTCTGAGCGCCGGCTACGGCTTTAGCGGCCATGCCGACGTTTCCGGCGGTCCCGACATCAAGACCAAGGGCTTTGTCGGCGGCGTCTTCGGCGGCTACCAGTGGCAGCAGGAGAACTTCGTGTATGGTGCTGAAGCCGATCTCGGCTACAACGGCGTCAAGGGTTCCAGCGCCGGCGTCGAAGCCAAGGGCGGCCTGGACGGCTCGCTGCGCGCTCGCCTCGGTTATTCCGTGACTCCGGAAATCCTGCTCTACGGCACCGGCGGTCTTGCGGCCAAGAACCAGAAGATCGACGACGGCGTCTCCAGCGACAGCAAGGCGATGCTCGGCTGGACGGCTGGTGTCGGCACCGACATCAAGATCACGGACAACGTGTTCGGCCGTGTCGAGTACCGCTACACCGACTACGGCGACAAGGACTTCGACAATGTCGGCAACGTCAAGTCGAAGGACAACCGCGTCACCTTCGGCGTCGGTATGAAGTTCTAAGTCGTCGAAGCCACGACACGAAAAAGCCGGGCCTCGCGCCCGGCTTTTTTTGTGCCTGCACTTGAACGGATGCGGTCCCCGCACCTATCAGCTTGTCAGGTGCCTGGTCGATCGGCTGGCTTTTCCTGGAAGCCGTCATGGGCGGGTATCGATGTCAGCCGATCGAGCCATTTCATCCGCGAACGCGTCAAGACCTCCGCATCGGGCTGGTAGTCGTCCGGATTGGTCATGGTGGCGGCGTGAACGTGAATCTCGCGAGGCCATCTGTCGGAGCGGAAATAGAGCCTCGTACCGCAGGCCGGACAGAACCCGCGAAAGGTGTTCGGGCTGCTTTCAAAGTGCATGATCTCGCCGGTCCAACTCACCTGCTCCGGACGCATGCCCAGGAAGGCCGTCAGCGGGGCGGACGTGGCGCGCCGACAATCGGCGCAGTGACAGACCAGATTGCGGGTGATGACCCCGGAATAGGTCCAGGTGACCGCTTCGCACATGCAACGTCCCGTCAGAAACGCCATCGCAATCCTCCCGCCGGCCGCGTTGCCGAGCCGGTTCACGACACCAGTCGATGCAGCCCAAGATAGGCTGCTCCATCAACTCACATTCGCTTCTTTGCGACCTTGGCTGGCTTCGATTTCGGCGGCAGCGTCTCGACGAAGGCCAGCGCGAGTTCGAGCCAGCTGGCGAGATCGGCTGCGCTCGCGGTGCCTTCCGGCGCGACGTGGACGTAACCCTCCATCCCGCGCCCTCCCATTTCCATCGGGCGCGCATGCGGACGGGCGACCGCCGCTTCATGCGCCGCCTTGCCGACGCGAACCAGCAGCCCGCGTTTCGAGGTGCCAATCAGCATGTTGCCGTTGAGCATGAAGCAGGTGCCGCCGAACATCTTCTGTTCGGCGAAGGCGCGCCGGCCAAGGGCTGCACGCAGGCGCTCGACCATGGGATCTGGCGCGACGCTGGTTTTGGTGACTGACTTCGCCATGCTCAGCCCTCCGCGAAATGCGCGGCGTCAAGCAAGCATGAAAGCAGGAGGAGATTCAAGCCGGAAGCAAGGGCGGAATTCTCGATCCACCCGGCGACGGAAGGCGTTTCCAAAGGCTGCAATTATTCTTGACTTAAATAATCATCTTAATCTAAGGCGAGCCACCAAGCCAACGGCGCGTCCCCTCCTGGGTGGCCTCAGCCAAAGTCATTCAACAAAAGAGACGTTCCCGGTCGGCGGGCACGCGCGGATGTCATTTGGCGGGCAACATGAACGGTCCTGAAATCTTCATCGTCTCACCGGTCACACTGGCCTCTTACGCCCGAACCTGCCTCAGGCTGGTTCATTTTGCGGGTCTGACTTTGGGGTTCGGAGGGGCCGTCTTCCTCGATCTCATGTTTTCACGCTACCGAAAGACCCCGGTGACGACCGAACTCGCCGACAATGTGGAGTGGGTCAGCAAGTTCGTGGCTCTGGGACTCGGTCTGCTTTGGGTATCGGGGCTGGGATTCCTCGTGCTGTATCACTTCGCTGAGCCGGAAAAACTGACAAACCCGAAGATCTGGGCAAAGGTCGTGATCGTTGCGATCCTTACCCTCAATGGCGTCGCCATCCACAAACTGGTCATACCTTTTGTGCGTCAGCGGATCGGCAGCCAACTCCTTGTCGGCATGACACCCCGCATGCACAGCACTTTGGTTGGTTGCGGCGTCGTCTCCCTTGTGTCCTGGACGATGCCCGTAGTGCTCGGCGCGGCGCCGCAACTGAACTTCGTCGTTCCGTGCGCGCTTATCCTGGCCGGATACGCGGCAGTTCTCGGACAGGCGTTTCTAATCGCAAACTTCTTGCTACGCCGCGCCTCGGGGAACATCCCGGTCCCGGCGTCGTCAACGCCGGGCGAGCCTGATCCAGGTCTTGCCCCTTCCTGAAAAGGCTCGCAACGCAAGGCAGTTCAGGAAAGGCGTGTCGCAGAGCGACCATGACGGTCACTCTCCACACAAGCGTCCCACCGGGGAGATCGCAGTTCTCAGCCTGGCACGGCCGGCTTCAGTTCCGGGAACTTCTCGTCGAAGCGCGCCGCCCAGCGGGTCAGGCGGCCGCGGCCCTTTTCCCATTTGCCGGCGAAGCGCAGCGCCAGATAGCCGAGCGTGGCGCGCAGCGCCATCTGGCCGGCGGTGATCTTCTTCGGCAGCTTCGGCGGGTTGGCGTTGAGCAGGTCGAGCGCGGTGGTGATCTTCGCCCACTGGCGATCGAGCCAGGGCTGATAGACCATCTCTTCCGGCCGCGTGCGCCGCTCGTAGACCATCGACAGAGCGCAATCGCAGATGCCGTCGGCCAGCGCCTCCAGCACCTCGGCCTCGAGCCGCTTGTCGGGGTTGCGCGGGAACAGCGCGTTCTTCGCTACGCGATTGAGGTGCTGGGTGATGGCGCGGCTGTCGTAGATCGAGCGGCCGTCGTCGAGGACCAGCACGGGGATCTTGCCGAGCGGATTGGCGCCGATCAATTCGGCCGGCTTCTCCTCGGTCTTGACCGGCACGAGGTCGATGGCGATGCCGGCATAGAGCGCGGCCATGCGGACCTTCGAGCTGTAGGGAGAGGTGGAGGCGTAGAGCAGCTTCGGCATGGTCGGGTTCCTGATTGTCTGCGCGCACTGTTGACCGATCATGGCCGGCAAGACAACGGCCAGTGTCGCGAAACCGGACAGCCAATGCGCCGGCAACGAATTGCTGGCGAAGCCGGACAACAAAAAAGCTCCCGGAAGTTTGCCGACGGCAAAGTCCCGGGAGCTTTAGGGGGAGCGTGCGCTCCAGCTTCGCCAGTGACGCCGAACCGGCGAGAGGGGCACCGACGGCACCCGCCCTCACCTGTCCTTGTCGCGAGCGAAGCTACGCGATCACTTCTTGGCGGCCGGCTTCTTTGCCGGAGCTGCCTTCTTCACTGCAGACGCCGACTTGGCGGCGGCCGCCTTCATCGGTGCCTTGGCGGCGGGCTTGGCCGCTGCCTTGGCTGCAGGCTTCTTGGCGGCAGGCTTCGCTGCTGCCTTGGCGGCAGGCTTCGCTGCTGCCTTGGCTGCGGGCTTCGCCGCTGCCTTGGCGGCGGGCTTGGCCGCGGCCTTGGCGACCGGCTTCTTGGCGGCGGGTTTCGCCGCTGCCTTCGCCGGAGCCTTGGCGGCTGCCTTCGGCGCTGCCTTCTTCACTGCGGGTTTCGCGGCAGCCTTCGGTGCCGCTTTCTTTGCCGGCGCTTTCGCCGCCGGCGCCTTGCTTGTCGTCTTTGCCATGCGATGCCCCTTGCGTTTTGCCGGCGATCGTCAGTGATCCGGCATGCTCATGCATATCTGACTCGCGGCTTTCTAGCCAGCGAAGCATTACACTGAATTTCGCAGATTAAATTTCGGTTACGGCGAAAGCATGCTCGCAATGATCGGCACTAAAGTGCGCAGAGATTCTTCGCAGCCCGCCGCGAACTTCCGCGAGAGAAATTTGAAGCCTCGCGACTCATGCGATCTTCTCGTCAAGCATGGGAACTCCTGCTACGGCGGCGGTCGTGCGCGTTCACCCGAAGAGCTGTCGTATCGGCTTGCTTGATAGAGCGACTGCAGAACAACTTAAAACTTAATGCGAGCTTTTAGCTCGTATATGTTCTGCCCGAACTAAGTGGCGGTGAAGCAGCATTCACTGCAGGACAACGCCACTCTCTGTGCCGCCGACTTTCGTCACTCGGCAAGCCAAACCGTTGGCTTTCCGTTCGCTACACGGTACCGGTCCTCAACTCCTCACTTGGGGGAGATTGGCGGTCCCGCCGGCTTTCGTCAGTCGCCAATGCTGCAGGATTGAATGGCGCGCGAAGGACTGCCGTGTCTCCCGCTCTGCGCAGCCACTTTTCCCTTGAAATGCAAGGCTTTCGGGCCGTCACAGCGCGGCCGGCTCTGACACCAACTGCAGTCTTCGCGACGGCTCGGTCTGATGGAGATAGACGGCAAATGTGTCCCAGGGCGGAGTGATGCCGATTTGCGCGAGGATGCGGCCGATCTCGCCGCGATGATAGCCGCCGTGGATGACGACATGGGTCAGCATTTCCTGGCGCGACATCATCGCCTTGTCGCCATCGGTGAAGGCGAACGGCATCGGCTCCGAGAGTAGATTAGGCGAGACGGTTTGCAGATAGTCGCGATACCAGCGATCCATCGCCGCGACATCGCCGTGCAACGTGTCGAGCGACGGCGTCTCCTCGGTGTTGTCGGAGGCAAAGCCGTGTTGCGTGCCGGAAAGATGCGCGGCGAATATCTTCGAGACGACAAGGTTGTGGTTGAGGAGACGGATCGCTGCGTGGCGCTCCTTCGCGTGCGCATCAGGGTCGAGGTGAGCGAGCTTCTCCAGCAGTTCGTCGTTGGCCCAGGCTTGATAGGCGAAGAGGCTGCGAAGCAAGTCAAGCGCGCTCATGGCCGGTGTTCCTTTTTTCGAAATGTGAGTATGTTGTTTATATTTTCGCGAGGTGGAGCAAACATGTCTACTCGCATTGCAAAGCCGCGCATGCGCATGCGTAAGGTGCCGCGCCAGGCGCGTTCGCGGGCAACCGTCGAGGCGATCATCGAGGCAGGTGCTCATGTTCTGAGCGAGCTCGGATGGGCCGGCTTCACCACCAACAAAGTGGCCGAGGCGGCCGGCGTCAGCATCGGCTCGCTCTACCAATATTTTCCCGACAAGCTGTCGCTGCTCGAAGCGATCCGGCGCCGCCATTTCGATCAGGTGCTGTCGGTGATCGCCGAATCAGCCGAAGGCGGCAAACCGCTCAGGCGATTCGCGCAGGAGTTGGTGCGCGGCATGATCGAGGCGCACAGCATCCATCCGACGCTGCATCAGGTGCTGCTCGACGAAGCCCCGGGCGACCGCGGCTCGCGCGCCGCGCATGCCTCGTTCCAGGCCCGCTATCTCGAACACTACACGGCCGCCGTGGCGCAGTATCGCCGACGCCGGAAAGACGTCGAGACGATCGCGCGCGTGCTG
>NZ_RZOF01000640.1:0-1051 GCF_003998955.1 Mesorhizobium sp. M4B.F.Ca.ET.017.02.2.1
CGCGCGCCGCCATTTGCTTTCGCAGCCGAGCAGTGCGCTCGCGGTATTCCTGCTGACTAAATGCAGGTACGCGTTCCTGTTGCCTAGAGGTGGGCATGAGCAGCTTTCTCCTATCTTGGTAAATGTCAATTGCAATCAAGTGCAGGCCAGCAAGAACAATCTCATCAGTTCATCTAGATTATCCCGCTTACATTATTTGCGTGCGACAACCAGGAGGCGCGAGCTCTCGGATGTAAACGGTTCACCTTCCTCCCCATAAGCTTCCACAGAAACGAATCCCGCGCTTCGCAACATGCGAACATATTCAGAAAACCCATACTGCCTGTAAGAAAGGTGAGTTCGTCTAACGCGTCCATCGCGGACGACAATTCTTTCGAGGTGCTCGCGATCACTTAGCACATCGTTGTTAAATATATCGATTCGTACATCGTCGTTGCGCTGTGCAACGTCACACATAGAATACTTATGACGCAGAGACCCGATTCGATTGGGGTTATCGATTAACAGACGCCCGCCCTTTCGAAGGGACGAAGCGGCTTCACGAAGAACTCTCTCATTATCCGTGTCATCGAAATAGCCAAAGGTCGTGTACCAAAGAAAAACTGCGTCGAATCGATCTCGCCAGGGAAGTGAGCGCATGTCGCCCACAGCATACTCCACATTTACTCCGAGTTCAGCTGCATCCGCTTGGGCCTTTTTTAGCAAGATCGGTGAGATATCAAGCCCGGCTACATGCGCTCCTTTTTCCGCTAATCGGTTGGCAATTCGCCCATAGCCACATCCCAGTTCGAGAACTGCGTTTCCCTTCACGAGAGAAAGGAGATTCCAAATTAACTCCGTTTGATTGTCACTTTTTCTGGGGGGGTTTATTACGTCTCCAAAATATAGATAATCTTCACTGAAGTATAATCTGATTTCCGTCAGCGATGCGTTTCCTTTAAGATTGTCAGCCACGTATTTTTTCCTCTTACCACTGTTATCCAAAGAGCTTTTGTTCCACCATGATTATTCGCATATATTGCACCGCAGTTAAAGAGAATATTTGTGAAGG
>NZ_RZOF01000641.1:0-1048 GCF_003998955.1 Mesorhizobium sp. M4B.F.Ca.ET.017.02.2.1
CACATCAAGCTTGTCATCGGCGACGAATGGAATTTGCGCAGACGGCATTCGAATGTCGCAGCATGGCGGGCTCTACTTCCTGATCGCGATGGCATCCTCGATTGGATCGACGGAGACGGTCGCGCGGGTGCTATACCAGGTGTCACCGAGGTTAAGTTGTACGCAAAACCCAAGACGTCGATCATAAGGAAGGGAGATTACCGAGACTCTATCGGATATGTCATGGCCGTTTCCCCCAGCCGTGGTGAGACCGAGGCGATACTTCAGCGTGCCGTTGACTTGATCCATTGGTCGATCACGCCTTTTCCGACCCCTGCTGGCGACTAGAATCTGCAGCCCCTTGCCTCCTCCGAGCGGCGCCAGAGAGCTGTGCTGGCCCCGATCGCCGCGGCAATGGCCACGCACCTCCGGCACTATGGACTCGCCCCATCGGTCCAGCTCTTGCCGGCTATTTGCAAGCGAGAGCGCCCTGTCTGCCCACTTCCTACATCTTGCTCGGCGCGTCCAGACCGAGTTGCACGTTGATGGCTAGTCTGATCATGTTCTCCCGCCTGCAGAACCGCGCGGGCCCGAGCGCATCGCCCCGCCCTCCTGATTGATGGCACAGCGCTTGGCCAGCGCTCTTAGCTCTCGACGCATTGCGGTCCCCACAGAAGCCTCCAGATTACCACTCGTGGGGACTGGCGATTCGGGATGCTGGCAGGTCGGAGGAATGTCCAGACGAGAGCCCCTTCGAACGACGTTTGTGAGTGTGTTGTTGAAGCAGTAGCGCCTTCATCGATGGGTTGAGCATCTGGGCCACGGAGTCGATTGTGGCCGCGATGGACGAGCACCTCGATGGTGTTCGCCTCGTGGCCCAGAACGCGCGAGCCCGGAGCTTAGTCTGAAAAATCGATTTGTCGTATTTCATGTTGGCTCCTGCGGAACAGCGCCGGCTTTCTCGATTGCGCTTACATAGTGGACGAGACAGAAGTAACCATCCTTTTCCACGTCGAAATTGCTGACGATTCCTATGACTGGTCGCATGTGCTTTGCCATCTTGAATGGG
>NZ_RZOF01000643.1:0-1038 GCF_003998955.1 Mesorhizobium sp. M4B.F.Ca.ET.017.02.2.1
CTTCGGCCTCGTCGACCTCCTTGTCCTCGCCAGGCTTGCGCTCCGACGCCTTGCGTTCGCCGGCCTTGTCATCGCCTGAGGCGGCGGCTTCCGGCTCGTCCTCTTCCTCCTCGGCTTCCTGCTGGGCACTGTCGTCGAGGTTCGCCACCAGGGTCTCGGCGCTGCCGGCCAGCAGCCGCCGCTGCTCGTCGTCGAGAACGCCGCGCATGCGGTCATGCTCGCCGAGCAGCAAAGCGGGGATCGCGACCTTGTCGTAGAACTCGAACAGATATTTGTCCTCCAGGAACTCCTCGGCATGGTCGGTCGCCTCGTCCGGATCGCCGGCCAGCAGCCGCTGGTAGAGCCGGGCGTGCGGCTCCAGCACCGGCTCGTTGCCGAACAGCACGTCGAGGAATTCGAATTGCGGCACATGGCGGCCGAGCACGACCAGGCAGACGGTGAGCGGGGTGGACAGCACCAGGCCGAGCGGACCCCAGAGCCATGTCCAGAAGATCGCGGCGACGATGATGGCGAGCGGCGACAGCCCGGTGCGCGAGCCGTAGAGCCAAGGTTCGATCACGTTGCCGGTTATCAGTTCCATGACGATGAACAGGGCCGCCGTCCACAAGAGCAGAGCCCAGCCGGGCGCCACGGCCAGCGCCAGGAACAGCGGCAAGAGCGCGCCGATGATCGGGCCGATATAGGGCACGAAGCGCAGCGCCAGCGCCAGCATGCCCCACAAAAGCGCATTGGGGATGCCCAGCACCCAGAGCCCGATGGTGATCGGCACGGCGTAGACGATATTGACCACCAGCTGCATCAAAAGATACTGGCCGACACGCTTGCCGGCATCCTGCAGCGCCTGCGTGGTGCGGTGCAGGTCGCCATAGCCGACGAGACGGATGAAGCGGTCGCGCAGATCCTCGCGCTCCATCAGCATGAAGATGACCACGACGATGACCAGGCCGGCCGAGGCGAGCGGGCTGAGCAGCGGCGCTACCAGGTTCTGCAGCACCTCGAGCGGCTTTTCGTGCGCGACGATCTCGACCGGGATCGGAT
>NZ_RZOF01000644.1:0-1019 GCF_003998955.1 Mesorhizobium sp. M4B.F.Ca.ET.017.02.2.1
GAGGAATGGGACGCCATGCGTCCTCTGTCTGTCGCAGTTTCGGCGACGCCCGGCGGCTGGGAACTGGAGCAGTCCGGCGGCGTCTTCGCCGAGCAGGTCATCCGCCCGACCGGCCTGATCGACCCGCCGGTCGAGGTGCGTCCGGCCAAGAGCCAGGTCGACGATGTCGTCGGCGAAATCCGCGAGACGACCAGGGCCGGCTACCGCACGCTGGTCACCGTGCTCACCAAGCGCATGGCCGAGGACCTCACCGAATATCTGCATGAGAACGGCATCCGGGTCCGCTACATGCATTCCGACATCGACACGCTGGAGCGCATCGAGATCCTGCGCGATCTGCGCCTCGGCGCCTTCGACGTGCTGGTCGGCATCAACCTGCTGCGCGAGGGCCTCGACATCCCCGAATGCGGCTTCGTCGCCATTCTCGACGCCGACAAGGAAGGTTTTTTGCGCTCCGAAACCTCGCTGATCCAGACCATTGGCCGCGCCGCCCGCAACGTCGACGGCAAGGTCATCCTCTACGCCGACCAGATCACCGGCTCGATGGAACGCGCCATGGCGGAAACCAACCGCCGCCGCGAGAAGCAGATGGAGTGGAACGCCGCCAACGGCATCACGCCTGAATCGGTCAAGTCGCGCATCGCCGACATCCTCGATTCGGTCTACGAGAAGGACCATGTCCGCGCCGACATCTCGCAGTTCACCGACGATGCCGGTGCGATGATGGGCAACAATCTGAAGACCCATCTCGAGGCGCTGGACAAGCAGATGCGCGACGCCGCCGCCAATCTCGATTTCGAGAAGGCCGCCCGCGTCCGCGACGAGATCAAGCGGCTGCGCGAGATGGAGCTTGCCATCTCCGACGACCCGCTGGCACGCGAGGTCGAAAGCCAGAGCCCGGCCTCGGGCCGCGAAAAGGGCAAGCACAACAAGGGCGTGGCGAAACATCGTACGGCCGAGGAACAGGAGCGCTTCCGCAGGCTCGACGAAGCACGTGCCGCCGAAGCGGCTGCCAAGGC
>NZ_RZOF01000645.1:0-997 GCF_003998955.1 Mesorhizobium sp. M4B.F.Ca.ET.017.02.2.1
ATATGAGCAACGAGATTGTACGCCGTGTCGCCGCAGGCAGTGCACTTCCTGGGTAGCTGCTAACGAACTCGGCGAGTTCAGATATGGCCCGCACTGAGATACTCCAATATATCCGCTTGTTTCGCGATAAAATGCCTGCCAAAATGGAGGCTGACGTTGTGCAGGGGGACGGCTATTAGCGCCGCAGCCGGTCAACGCCTCAAGGGATTTGTTGCGTCTGAGACAGCACGCGCGTGCTGGTGGCGCACGTCATGCAGGTTCTCTTGCAATCGAACTGCAGGCTCTTGCGAAGTTATCGATCAAATTGCGACAGGCGGGCTCACTGTCGTACATCCACTCAGGGTGCCACTGTACGCCGACCATGAATGGCCGGCCGGGGGCCTCGATCGCCTCGACGACACCATCGTCAGCTCGCGCCGAAACGACGAATTCAGGAGCCAACTGTTTAACGGCCTGGTGGTGATAGCTGTTTACTCGGAAAGACGATGATTGCGCTCCACAGAGCCGCCACAGCTGCGTGTCGCGTTCCAGCTGAACCTCGTGAACCGTCTTATCCAACGGGGTGCCATCGCGATGATCGATTACGTTTTGTAGTTCATCTAAGGTATGAGGATAGATCGTACCCCCGCCTACAACATTCAACATCTGCATCCCTCGGCAGATGCCGAGAACGGGCATGGGCCGATCGAACGCTGAACGGGCGAGCGCGAATTCGAAGTCGTCGCGCTCGGGGATCATCCGTTGAACAGCGGGGTGCGGAGGCGCGCCGTAAAGTTCGGTTGGAAAATCGCCACCTCCAGTAAGAACGAGACCAGAAACGAGGTCTAATAACGCGCTCACGTCATCTTCTTTGAGATAAGGCAAGATGATCGGAACAGCGCCGGCTTTCTCGATTGCGCTTACATAGTGGACGAGACAGAAGTAACCATCCTTTTCCACGTCGAAATTGCTGACGATTCCTATGACTGGTCGCATGTGCTTTGCCATCTTGAATGGG
>NZ_RZOF01000646.1:0-983 GCF_003998955.1 Mesorhizobium sp. M4B.F.Ca.ET.017.02.2.1
ATCGAGGGCTGGTTCGCCTATGCGCTGGCGCTGGTGGTGCTTTTGGTGCGCCCCTCCGGCCTGTTTGGCCAGAAAACCGTCGAAAGGGTCTGAACCATGGCCGTGCAAGCGCTCGACGCCGCAAGGCTTCCAGTCGACTGGGTGAAACTCGTTCAGAAGCTGGCATTGCCGACCGCCCTGTTCGTCGTCGCCTACGGCGTGGTCCCTGCCTATGCTTCGGGCTATCTGGTCGAGGCGATCCTGCTGCCATTCCTGGCGCTCAGCCTGGCGGCGGTCGGCCTCAATCTGCTGACCGGCTATTGCGGCCAGCTCTCGCTTGGCTCTTCCGCCTTCATGACGGTGGGCGCGTTCGCCGCCTACAATTTCAACCTCAGGGTCGAAGGCCTGCCGCTGGCGGGGACCATGATCCTGGCCGGAATTTCCGCCGCCGGCTTCGGCGTCGTGTTCGGCCTGCCCAGTCTCAGGCTGCGCGGCTTCTACCTCGCCGTCTCGACGCTCGCCGCCCAGTTCTTCGTGCAATGGGCGCTGACCAAGTTCGGCTGGTTCTCCAACGACAACCCGTCCGGGGTGATCTCGGCGCCGCACCTGGCCGTCGCCGGTCTTTCGCTCGACAGCGCGACCGGCCGCTATTTGCTTTCGGTCACCACGGTCATGGTGCTGACGGCCCTCGTCTGGCGCTTGGTCAACAGCGCGACCGGTCGCAACTTCATCGCCGTGCGGGACAACGAAACCGCCGCACGCGTCATCGGTGTGCCGGTGCTGCGAACCAAGCTTCTGGCGTTCGCCATCTCGTCGTTCATCATCGGTATCGCCGGCGTGCTGTGGGCCTTCACCTATCTGCGCACCGTCGAGCCGGCAGGCTTCAATCTCGACCGCTCATTCCAGATCCTGTTCATCATCATCATCGGCGGGCTGGCCTCGATCCGTGGCGCGTTTTTGGGTGCGGCGTTCATCGTTGTCCTCCCGCTCTTTCTGTCCCGGCT
>NZ_RZOF01000647.1:0-983 GCF_003998955.1 Mesorhizobium sp. M4B.F.Ca.ET.017.02.2.1
GCGCCAGCATGCGCTCGATGGCGCGATTGGAGGACGGCTCGGACCAGGCGCTGGTCGAAGCCAAGGCGGTGGATGACGCCTATCCGCTCTTCGGCGCGCTGGCGACCGAGCCGGCGCTGCCGCGCGCGGCGCTGTTCGGCGAGCGGTCCGGCGTATTCGGCGCCGCGGCGCCCGAGCTTTTGTTCGACCGGCTGAACCTCAAGCTTGGCGACCGGGTGAAACTCGGCGGCGCCACGTTCGAGCTGCGCGCGCGGCTGGTGAACGAGCCGGACGCGGTCTCCGACGGCTTCGGCTTCGCGCCGCGGCTGCTGGTCTCGACCGAAGGGCTCGCCGCGTCGGGCCTGATCCAGCCAGGGAGCCTGGTCGAGAACGCCTACAAGGTCCGGCTGCCCGCCGGCGCCAGCGGGGCCGATCTCAAGGCGATCGAGGATCGCGCGGCCAAGGCGTTTCCGGAGGCCGGCTGGTCGATCCGCACGCGCAGCAACGCTGCACCGGCGCTGTCCTCCAACATCGAGCGCTTCTCGCAATTCCTGACGCTGGTCGGGCTGACTGCGCTGGTGGTCGGCGGCGTCGGCGTGGCCAACGCGGTGCGCGCCTATCTCGACGGCAAGCGCGGCGTCATCGCCACCTTCAAGAGCCTCGGCGCCTCCGGCGGTTTCGTCTTCACCATCTATCTGGTGCAGATCCTGCTGATTGCCGGCGTCGGCATCGTCGCCGGCCTGATCCTCGGCGCGGCGATGCCGTTCGCGGCGAGCGCCGCGCTGCAGTCGGTCATCCCGGTGCCGGCGGAAGGCGGTTTCTATCCAGGCGCGCTCGCCATGGCGGCGCTGTTCGGCCTGCTGGTGACGCTGGCCTTCGCGCTGCTGCCGCTGGGGCGCGCCCGCGACGTGCCGGCAACGGCGCTGTTTCGCGAGATGGGTTTTGAAAGCCGCGGCTTCCCGCGCCTGCCCTATGTCGCGGCAGCGGTCGGCATCGCGCTGTTC
>NZ_RZOF01000648.1:0-975 GCF_003998955.1 Mesorhizobium sp. M4B.F.Ca.ET.017.02.2.1
CTGTTCAGGCCATTGCTTGCCGCTGTTCATCGCCGGCAATTGCTGCTTGCCGCGCACCTCACCGGCCACGGCTGGTCGCCGGAAATCCGGCTGGAAGGGCTTGAGGGCCTGCGCGCGGCGCTGCGGCGCGGCCGCGGCGCCATCATCTGGTGCGATCAGTTCACCGCCCAGACCATCATCGGCAAGCGGGCCCTGCATGCCGCCGGCCTCGAAACGCACCAGGTCAGCGTCAACTTCCACGGCTTTTCAGACTCGGTTTTCGGCCTGCGTTTCCTCAACCGGCCGCTGATCGCGGTGGAGAACCGCTACCTCAAAAGCCGGGTCGTCTTCGAGCGCGGCGATGCCTACCAGGTGACGGTGCGCATGCAACGCATGCTGAGGGAAAACGGCATCGTCCTGATGACCAACACGACCCACGCGGGCACCACCTTCACAGAAGTCGGCATCGGGGAAAGCGGCTGGACCCAACTGGCCTCGGCTCCGGCAAACTTCGCCGCGCGAGGCGGAACGGCGCTGTTTGCCATGTCGACCTTCGAGACCGTGCCCTTTCGCGAATACCGCGCGGTCATCAGCCCCGAACTGGCGCCGCCGGCAAGGCCGGCATCCGCCGCGACAAGGGACATGGCGGCGAAGAACCTCGAAACGCAGGCGCGCTACATCCTGCTCAAGCGCGATCGCCTCCTGGAGGCGATGAAATTGTACCCGGAACAGATGATGGTATGGGCAGGCGCCCAGAGGTTCACCGAGCGGTCGGGCGACACGACGGACGCGGGCGCCGACATATCCTCATGAGGTCTTTGTCCTGAGTTCGTCAAGCACGCCGGCGACGATGTCGGAGATCGGGCCGGTGCCGTCCACGGTCAACGCCGGTTCATCCGCCGTCGGCGCTTCGAGGGTGGCGAACTGGCTGTCGACCAGGCTCGCCGGCATGAAATGCCCCTTGCGGCTGCCGACACGGCGCCTGGCGGTTTCCGC
>NZ_RZOF01000649.1:0-972 GCF_003998955.1 Mesorhizobium sp. M4B.F.Ca.ET.017.02.2.1
GGTCTCGTCGTCGAGGGCGCCGGCGAGCCCGCCGCCCTCGACGACGAGACCATCGCGGCGCGGGCTGCCCGGCTCGCCAAGGCAGCAGAGAAGGCTGCTCGGGCCAAGGGCGGCGCGCTGCCGCCGCTTCGGTTGGCTTCAGGTCGCTGAGCGCGTGATCGGCGCCGCCGGGGACGGGAACCTCGGTGCCGATGATGTAGAGCGGCAGCGCGCCGCCCTTGGCCCGAGCAGCCTTCTCTGCTGCCTTGGCGAGCCGGGCAGCCCGCGCCGCGATGGTCTCGTCGTCGAGGGCGGCGGGCTCGCCGGCGCAGCCCATCGAGGCGTCGAGATGGATCTTGCTGAAGCCGGCCCAGACATAGGCCGTGACCATGGCTTCGGCCTTGGCCATCGCCTGCGCCGCCGGCTCGGAGCGCCAGGGGTTCGGCCCGAGATGGTCGCCGCCGAAGATGATGCGCGAGGGCTGGAGCCCCTCGCGGCTGGCGATCTCCTGGACGAAGGCGACGAACAGGTCGGGCGTCATCCCGGTATAGCCGCCGAACTGGTTGACCTGGTTGCAGGTCGCCTCGATCAGCAGCATCGAATCCGTGTCGGCGACGGCGCGCCGGATCGCCGACTGGATCACCAGCGGATGCGCCGAGCAGATCGAGGTGATGCCGTAGGGCGATCCTCCCCGGCGCGCGGTGGCGAGGCCTGTCAGCGGATTGGTCATCATGTCGCTCGCGCCGTCCCGGCGATGAAGTCGTCAAGCACGTCGAAGCCGGCCAGGCCTTCCATCGGCCCGCGCCGCGTCACGTTGCGGGCGCCCGCGGCATTGGCATAGAACAGCGCCTTGGCCGGCTCCATCCCCTTGCGCCGGCAGGTGAGGTAGGTGGCGCCGAAACAGTCGCCGGCCCCGGTCGGGTCGACTTCCTCGACCAGGAAGCCGGCGCAGTCGATCCGGCTGCCGTCGGCGCCGAAACGGGTTGAGCCGGC
>NZ_RZOF01000064.1:0-22851 GCF_003998955.1 Mesorhizobium sp. M4B.F.Ca.ET.017.02.2.1
CTTGCACTCGTTGTCGGACTGATTGTCGCGAATATCGTTCAGCCTGGCGCCGGCCTCAACATCGATCCGGCCTCGCTCGATGTCCAAGCCGTTAAGGGCTATGTGGCCACGGCTCACGAGCAGTCCGTGACCAGCTTCCTGATGAACATCATCCCATCAACCATTGCCAGTGCCTTCGCGGAAGGCGACATCCTGCAAGTCTTGTTCTTCTCGGTCCTGTTCGGCGCGGTCTGCCGCTACAACGGCCGCTCGATCTTCTCTCTCGTCCGATACATCAAGGACGAGCTGCTGCTCGCAACGTCCTCCTCGGAGGCCGCGCTGCCCTCGCTCATGGAGAAGATGGAAAAGGCCGGCGCCACGCATTCGGTCGTGGGTCTCATTCCATTCAATCTGGACGGCACGAATATGATGCTCGCCGCCCTCTTCATCGCCCAGACGACGAAAACTGATCTGCCGATCGGCTGCCGGATCCTCATGCTGTTCGTCGCATTGTTCCCTTCGAACGGAACAACCCGCATTACCGGTGCAGGCCTCGTCACAATGGCTGCAACGCTCTTTCTTGTTCCGGCCGCACCGGTCACCTCCGTGGGTCTTATTCTTGGCGTCGATCAGCTTATGTCCGAATGCCACGCGCTGACGATATTTCTCCGCAGCGTAGCGGCAACGCTGGCTGTCGCCCGGTCTGGGGCGAGCGGGATAAACGACGATTCGGGGAGCGCCTCACTAGCGGACCGTTCAGCGCTCTGGCGGTGGACGGTCAAGTCGCCCGGCGTGGTGAACGCAGTTCCCCGCGCGAACGACGCTCAGCTATTGGGGTGGGCCCGATGGCGCAAAGCCGTATTTGAGAAACCGCCAGATCGCACCCGCACCTGTGCGCCTGTAGCAACTGCGGGGCACGATCAAAAGCGACCCATTTTACACCGAAAAGGCGGGCCGTTGCTGCCACGCCGTCCATGGATTGGAGCCTCATGTCTAAGACAACGGCCACCACTCTCGCGGTTCTCCTTTTTCTCCTCGCCGTGCTGCTTTCCGTGCTGGCGAGCCATAATAGCGCGCACCCGCCGCGGGAAAGGCCGCCCCCGCCCATGCAGTCGTGCCAATGGACAGTCAAAAGTGGAGCGGCGCACTCGTCAACGACCCCGCTTCGCCAAATCGCCGGCAACCCGGAAGGTCCGGGGACCCTTCAGCGCTCTGCCGGGCGGACGGTCAGTCGCCCGGCGTGGTGAATGGCGGTCGCGGTTGCCCGGCCCGCGCGAACGACGCTCAGCTGGGTGGGGTGGGCCCGATGGCGCAAGGCCATCTTTCCAGAAACCGCCAGAGCGCACCGGCATCTATAGCTGTGCGCCCTCGCGACTGCGCCCTGTGGCAAGTGCGGGGCTCGATCAAAAGCATTTTACACCAAAAGGCGGGCCGTTGCTGCCACGCCGTCCATGGATTGGAGACTCATGTCTAAGCCGACTGCCATCACTGTCGCAGCTCTTCTTTTACTCCTCGCCGTGCTGGCGAGCCAATATAGCGCGAACCTGCACCGGCAGGCGTGGTCGATCGACAGGCAAAAGTGGAGCGGCGCATTCGACAACGACCCCCTTCGCCAATCGCCGGCAACCCGCAAGGCGATGCCGTTCTGGTCATATTCAATGACTACCACAACTGTCCGCATTGCAGACTGGCAGATCTCAACTACCAAAAAGCCTTCAAGAATGATCCCAATCTGAAGCTTGTGATCAGACGGTTCCCGGTCCTGGGACCGGATTCCCAATCGCACTCGCCTCGAGAAAACAGGGAAAGTTCGACGAATTCCACCGCGCCCTTATGACTTCCCCCAGTTGGATCATTGAAAGGATCACTCTCAAGATCGCAGCGCGTGTGGGCCTTGACGTGGAGCAGCTCAAGCGGGAATGCAAGATCCGGCCATCGCAGATGAACTTGCGCGCGTCCGCGCACTCGCGAAAGGTCTGCACATCGACCGTACGCCCGCGTTGGTGGTCGGCGATATAGTGATCGCCCACCTGGTCGACATGGCCAGCTTGCAACGCTTGCTCGCCGATGCGCGCTCAAAGCGTGCAGGCTCTCGTGCGGGGCAGCATCTGTAGATCGGCCACGCTGTTGTTGCCGGAGCGTGCCGTTTGTGGCAGCTGGCTTTGCTGTTGCTCCTCGGCATCTTGTTGCGGTCATCCAGCTGCCGTGGGCGCCAACAACAATCCTGAGCGCCCGCGCCTGAAGGCGCTGGCCGGGTGCTCGTGAACCGAGCCCGCTTATCTTCGCCAGGCTCAGGCGGTCTTGGCCCTGCGGCTTCGCCCCCTGGCGCGGGGCAGCCTTCGGCTGCTGACGGTCGCCGGCCTGTCGGCCGGCGTCGTTTTTATCGTGGCCTTCCCCGGTGGCGCAGGGCGGGCAGCACTCCCTTCTAGGCCCGCCGCGGCGTCCCGCAACCCTTCGCTTTCGCTTCGGGTCCTCCACTCCGTTCCGGTCCTGCGGATGCAGTCCGCCTCCGACGTCGGGCCTTTCCGGTCGCTTTCGCCGCCCACCCCGCTTCCGGGGAGGGCGCGATTGAAGAGCGGAGGACATCACGATGCGTGCAAACAACAAACGTTGCGGCAGCCGACAGGCTGGCGCAGAGAGTGGCGGGCGCACCGGCGCCAGCCTTTATCAGGAAATCACCGACCGCATCATTGCCGAACTGGAGCGCGGCACCGTGCCATGGGTCAAGCCGTGGGGCAGGGCAAGGACAGGCCTCGGCCTGCCGCGGAATGCGGCCACCCAGCGCCGATATTCCGGCATCAATATCCTGATCCTGTGGGGCGGGGTCATCGATCGCGGTTTCCCCAGCCAGAACTGGCTCACCTTCCGGCAGGCGCTTTCCCTAGGTGGCAATGTCAGGAAGGGTGAGCACGGCACCACCATCGTTCACGCTGACCGCTTTGTTCCCAAGAACGAAAAGCAACGCGCCGACACCGATGGCGACGAACCGCAGGCGGTGCCCTTCCTGAAGCGCTTTACCGTCTTCAATGTCGCGCAGTGCGATAATCTGCCCGAACATCTTTATGCCGCCGGCGAGCCTCTGCCTGAGCGCGAGATGGTCCCGCAGGCCGAGGCGCTCATTCATGCAACCGGCGCTGATTTTCGCATCGGCGGCGAGCGCGCCTTCTACATGCCCGGCAGCGACACCATACAGGTGCCGCCGCAGCCGGCTTTCTTCCACCAGATCGACTATTACCGGACCTGCTTTCACGAGCTTGGCCACTGGACCGGCCACCCGACGCGACTCGCGCGCGACCTGTCCGGCTCCTTCGGGTCCAACACCTATGCGCGCGAGGAACTGGTCGCCGAAATCGCATCAGCCTTCATCTGCAGCAGTCTCGGCATCGAGCCGACCGTGCGCCATGCCGACTACATCGGCTCATGGCTGACGTTTTTGCGCGAGGACAACCGCGCCATCTTCCGCGCCGCAAGCCATGCCTCGAAAGCCGCCGATTTCCTGCTTGGCCGCAATGCCGATGTCGAAGGCGAGGCACATGCCGAAACCGCCTATGGAAGCGCGCAATCATCACACGCGGCCGCCTTGCGCCTCTGATGACGCAAAAGCCGCGCAACCAACTCGACAGTTCTTTTGAGGTTGCGCTAACATGGCCGGCGTTGGCGCCGATCGTTTATCGGATCGAGGTTCGCAAAAAAAGGGCGGCATTGCTGCCGCCCCTCGTTGCGAAAGCTGCCAGAGCTGGATTAGAAATCCATACCGCCCATGCCGCCCATGCCGCCGCCACCCATGCCGCCAGGCATGCCGCCGCCGCCAGCCGACTCCTTCTTCGGAGCCTCCGCGATCATGGCTTCGGTGGTGACCAGCAGGCCGGCCACCGAGGCCGCGTCCTGGAGAGCGGTGCGGACAACCTTGACCGGATCGACGATGCCCATGGCGATCATGTCGCCATATTCGCCGGTCTGGGCGTTGTAGCCGAAGGTCGCGCCCTTGTTCTCAAGGATCTTGCCGGCAACGATCGATGCTTCCGCACCGGCGTTGGCCGCGATCTGGCGGGCCGGAGCCTGCAGCGCACGACGAACGATGTTGATGCCGGCGGCCTGGTCGGCATTGACGCCGGTGGCCTTGATGTTGGCCGAAGCGCGCAGCAGCGCGACGCCACCACCAGCAACGATGCCTTCTTCGACGGCCGCGCGGGTCGCGTTGAGGGCGTCATCGACGCGGTCCTTCTTTTCCTTGACTTCGACTTCCGTCGCACCGCCGACGCGGATCACCGCAACGCCGCCGGCGAGCTTGGCCAGACGTTCCTGCAGCTTCTCCTTGTCGTAGTCCGAAGTGGTCTCTTCGATCTGCTGCTTGATCTGGGCAACGCGGCCCTGGATCTCGGCCTTCTTGCCGGCGCCGTCGACGATGGTGGTGTTCTCCTTGGAGATCGACACCTTCTTGGCGCGGCCGAGCATGTTGAGGCCGACATTCTCGAGCTTGATGCCGAGGTCTTCCGAGATGACCTGGCCACCGGTGAGGATGGCGATGTCTTCCAGCATGGCCTTGCGGCGATCACCGAAGCCCGGCGCCTTGACGGCGGCGATCTTCAGGCCGCCACGCAGCTTGTTGACGACCAGCGTGGCCAGAGCCTCGCCTTCGACGTCTTCCGAGATGATGAGCAGCGGCTTCGAGGTCTGCACGACGGCTTCGAGAACCGGCAGCATGGCCTGGAGGTTGGACAGCTTCTTCTCGTGCAGGAGGATGTAGACGTCCTCGAGCTCGGCAACCATCTTGTCGGCGTTGGTGACGAAGTAGGGCGAGAGGTAGCCGCGGTCGAACTGCATGCCTTCGACGACTTCGAGTTCGGTCTCGGCGGTCTTGGCTTCCTCAACCGTGATGACGCCTTCGTTGCCGACCTTCTGCATTGCTTCGGCGATCATCTTGCCGACCGAAGCATCGCCGTTGCCGGCGATGGTGCCGACCTGGGCAACCTCTTCGGAGGTCTTGATCTTCTTGGCGTTCTTGATCAGCGTCGCAACGACGTCGGTTACCGCGAGGTCGATGCCGCGCTTCAGGTCCATCGGGTTCATGCCGGCGGCAACCGCCTTGTGGCCTTCCTGGACGATCGACTGCGCCAGAACGGTCGCGGTCGTGGTGCCGTCGCCGGCGATGTCGTTGGTCTTCGAAGCAACTTCGCGGACCATCTGCGCGCCCATGTTCTCGAACTTGTCCTCAAGCTCGATTTCCTTGGCGACGGTGACGCCGTCCTTGGTGATGCGCGGGGCGCCGAACGACTTGTCGATGACGACGTTGCGGCCCTTGGGGCCGAGCGTGACCTTCACCGCGTCGGCGAGGATGTTGACGCCGCGCAGCATGCGCTCGCGGGCATCACGGGAGAATTTTACGTCTTTGGCAGCCATTTTTAGCTCCTGGCAGGGGCTTCAATCGAGCCCGGGAATTCAGTTGACGAAAGGGCCTGATATGAGCCGATGATGCCCATGATGTCGGATTCCTTCATGATCAGAAGGTCTTCGCCATTGAGCTTGACTTCGGTGCCCGACCACTTGCCGAACAGGATGCGATCGCCGGCCTTGACGTCCAGTGGGACGAGCTTGCCGGCTTCGTCACGGGCGCCGGAACCAACGGCGATGATCTCGCCTTCCTGCGGCTTTTCCTTTGCCGTATCCGGGATGATGATCCCGCCAGCGGTCTTGGATTCGGATTCGACCCGGCGAACGACCACGCGGTCATGCAGCGGGCGGAACTTCGACTTTGCCATTTTCGGATTTTTCCCTGGTGCGGATGTTGAGGGGTTTTTGTTAGCACTCGCGATGGACGAGTGCTAACGCGATAGTGAGGTAGGCTGTAAGCGGGCACTCGTCAAGACGGACGAGGGCAGGCGAGGAGCTCTGGCCCCCTCCCCGGTGGAACCCAACGCATACGCGCATCCGCGTTGATGGCTGCGAGCCCCACATTTCCATTGAATTCGGCGTCATGACGCCAACTTGCGCGCGCCGCTTCCAAGTCGTCAGTCGTGCTGCCGTCAGCACGAACATGGGGCTGCGCTTCACTTCCCGTCGAAGCCGCGGCAAGCAGCGTCGCCGTCAGCACGCTCCTTTGCAGATGCTTGCCAAAGGTGGACAGTGAGCGCACCTGCGCCGGGCTGTTGGTGCGAACGTAAGACGTCATTGACAACTCCTTTTTGCAAGTCGAGCCCTTCTCCACCTTCGGCCGCCGTCGACGCGAAGAAGTCCGCATCGCGTTGATGACGAGCTGCGAAAAAGAGAAAGATGTGTTTGATGGCTGCGGCCCCAACGGTGCCTTCAGATTTGAGATCACTTCCGCCGCGAGCGGCTGAAGCTCCTCGCAACGTCACAATCGAATCTGCTGCCAAGCCTCCAGGAAAGGAGAGCATTGCTCATCTCGCGCTTGTGCATGCAGTCAACCTTCGATCCGTGTTGCCACATCTCAAGTGCAAATGCCGTGCCAAAGCTCACTGGGTAGTGAACGCATGGCTCTCCCTGAAAACCTCACAAATCCAGCATGGTCAATTGTGCGGAACCCGACATGCGTCTTCTGCCACTGTCAGCTTTCGGACAGGCATGACGCGTTTCGCGCCGACCACCGGTCGATCGGTTTTGGGGCCGGTCTGTTCGCCTCATAAGAGCGCGTCACGTTGCGTAGCGGTTTCCCGAGCGCCGCCACATGACACTGGACCTGCAGGTAGCACCGGCTTCTCATCCAGCCTTGCTTTGGCCCCTTCGCGTATCAAATTCCCGCTGGCGAGCCCTGCTTTCATAGATCGCACCATGCCGGATGTCTGCTCTGGCGCCCGACCCGCTGGCACGATCTCGATCCGGCATAAGGGCGCAGCATCTTTGCAGGCCGTTTCATCCCGGCGTCCTGCTTGGCTGAAAGACCGCACTTGGCGAGCGGTCTCCATGCTCTCTCCAAGGACCATCCCTGCGGCTGGCTTGTCGACCTATGGGCGGGTCCGGCCGCCCGAAACCCTCGCCATCAGCTTTTTTCCCCGCCGCCTGCGGCGGCTTCCTCGCGCCGCTTCGCTCACAAAAAAGCTGCCCGCTCGGATCCTTCGCTGTCGCTGCGGCCCTGTCGGATTCAGGCGGTCCTGACGCGCCCATTACGGTGCGCCATCGCAGGGGATGGTCCCCGGCGAAACCACAAAAGGAGACTTCGAAATGACCGCGATCGGTTACGTCAACAAGCAGGAAAACGGCGCCTACAAGGGCCAGCTCAAGACGCTCAGCGTCCGCGCCGACATCGATATCGTCCCCAACCAGGCCAAGAGCGCCGACAACCATCCCGACTTCCGGGTGCTTACGCAAGGGGTCGAAGTTGGCGCCGGCTGGATCCGCACCGGCGAGACTTCCGGCAAGGATTATGTGAGCCTGTCGATTGCAGCGCCGGAGTTCGGACCGCGCAAGCTCTACGCCAATCTCGGCCGCGCCGCCGGCCAGGACGATCACGACACCTACGCCATCATCTGGAACCCGGCCGACTGACCGGCCGAGATAGAGCCTCGCGCCGCAGCCCCGGCGCGGGGCTCATTCCCAGGAGTTCCACCCAAACCCCGTCCGCCCTAAAGGGCGGCGAAAACTCTCCCCCGACTCTTCGCCCGTCCCCGAGACGATCTCCCTCGCCCATCCTCGCCCTCGCTTGTCCGAAGCGAAACGAGGATCATCATGGACGACGAAAACGAACGCGCGGCCCGCGCGAAAAAGGGCAGCCCGTTTCTCAGCACAGCCCAAGCCGCCTTCTATATCGGGCTCTCCCAGCGCACGCTCGAAAAGATGCGGCTCAAGGGCGGCGGCCCGAAATTCCGCAAGCACGGCCGCTATGTCCGCTATCACATCGACGAACTCGACCATTGGTCGAAAGGACACCCGCAGCACTCCACCGCCGGCGATGGCAAGGCCGGTTCCGGCCAGGGCGGCACGGGAGGCCGTTCATGAGGCGGCGCCCTTCCATCCATCTGATCGGCAGCCGCCTGAGGCGTGTTCGAGCCCGTAAGACGGTCGCCTTGGCCGCGGCCGGTCTCGGTCTTTTGGGCTTCACGGCGCTGGGAAAGCCCACCCCTTGGCTGGTCTGGAACGCCTCGGCCAGCGCGCCGATCGGCCTTTACCGCATCGCTGCGGGAGCGCTGGCGCGTGGCGATCTCGTGCTCGTGCGCCCGCCTGAATACGCGGCGTATCTCGCCGCCGAGCGCAGCTATCTGCCTCGCAATGTGCCGCTGGCAAAACGTCTTGCAGCGCTGCCGGACGATAATGTCTGCGCCTTCAATGACGCCATCATCATCGGCGGCGACATCGTCGCGCGCCGGCTCAAAATCGACGCCGAAGGCCGACCTTTGCCATGGTGGAACGGCTGCCGAGCGCTCGGGGATAACGAGGTTTTCCTGCTCGGCAGCGACAAAAACCGCTCCTTCGACAGCCGCTATTTCGGGCCTGTTCCCACTCAAAATGTCATCGGGAGGCTCGTACCGCTATGGACCGAGTGACCCTCCTCTTGTTGGGCATGATCGCCATTGCGCCATGCGCCTGTTCCGCCTCGACCGGCGCTGAGCCGGTCGCCATCTCCCAAAGTCCGCAGCTGCGAAAGTGGCAGACGTTGGTATCGGAAGCAAGCCGGCGCTTCCATATTCCCCAAGCCTGGATCTATGCCGTCATGGCTGCCGAAAGCGGCGGCAAGACAATGCGCGGCGGCCGCCCCATCACCTCCCCCGCTGGCGCCATGGGCCTCATGCAGGTGATGCCCGGCACCTATGAGGAGATGCGGGTCGAACACGGCCTTGGGCCTAACCCCCACGATCCGCGCGACAATATCCTGGCCGGCACGGCCTATCTCAGCGCCATGTATGACCGCTTCGGATTTCCTGGCCTGTTTGGCGCCTACAATGCCGGTCCCGAGCGCTACGACGAGCATTTGAAGCGTGGCAAACCGCTGCCAGAAGAGACCGTCGAGTACCTCGACCAACTCAAGGCGGCCGGAGTTTCGGCGGCCGACATCGAGGCGTTCGAAAGCCAATCTGTCGCTCCAAAGGCGCAAATCGCTCCTCTCGGACGGTCGCTGTTCTTCATTCATGACGGTGTTCACTCAGGCGTGCGAAACGGCGATCTCTTCGTGCCGCTCGGCAAGGACGGCGCGCAGCCGAAGGAGCCGGTGCGTTAGCCATGGGCGGACGGGGGCGCGTCTGGCGGGGCTGGGCGCGTAAGGCAAGATAAAGGTACCGCCTCCAGGAGGCGGTTAAATCTTTGTCTGCACATCGTTTTTCCAGGAGGCTGCCGCCGGTGCCAAGAGGGTTGGACGTGTAAGTGTCTGATTTTGCTTGATATGTCTGGGAGGCTCGCATGAAGGATGACGAGTTCAGGCCGAAGCTCGGCAAAATCGGGTCGCGCGGCTCGAAGGCAGGCAAACGCTATGCCGGTCAAGTCCGGGCAGCCGTCAACCGAGCCGGCGGCCAGCCCCAGCCCGGCGGTCGCTTCACGGGCAGCCGGACAGGGCGCGGCGGGGCGGCTGCGGCGCTGCTGAAATCGCGCGACCGGTATGCCGCCTTCCGCCAGCGCCGGGTGATCGTCAAGGCGCGGATCGTCAAGCTCGCCGGCAAGGGCGCGGACGGGGCGCGTGCCCATCTACGCTATCTTCAGCGCGACGGCGTCACCCGAGAAGGTGCGCCTGGCGAGCTCTACGGCGCCGACAGCGACCGCGTCGACGGCAAGGCGTTCATCGATCGCGCGGACGGCGACCGCCACCAATTCCGCTTCATCGTCGCTGCCGAAGACGGCATCGAGTATGAAGACCTGAAGGCGCTGACGCGGCGGCTCATGGCGCAGATGCAGGAAGACCTCGGCACGAAGCTCGACTGGGTCGCGGTTGATCATTTCAACACCGGCCACCCGCACAGCCACATCATCGTCCGAGGCAGGGACGACCGTGGCGAGAACCTGGTCATCGCGCGCGAATATATCTCATCTGGCATCCGCGAGCGGGCGGCCGAGCTGGTCAGCCTCGATCTCGGTCCGCGAACCGACCGCGAGATTGAGCTTCGCCTGCGCCGGGAAATGGAGCAGGAACGCTTCACCAGCATCGACCGTCGGCTGCTCAGCATGCGTGATGATGACGGGCTGGTCTCGCCGGGCGGTCCCGACGCCATTCGCCAGACGCTGCACCAGGGACGGCTGCGCAAGCTCGAGCGGATGGGTCTGGCCGCGGAGGTCGGCGCTGGCTCCTGGCGCCTCGACGATGAGCTCGAAGCCACGCTGCGCCGCACCGGCGAACGCGGCGACATCATCAAGACCATCCACCGCGAACTGGCCGGCAAGGGGCTTGCACGCAGTGCCGCCGACTGGGTGATCCACGATCGAGCCGGCGAGCCCGTCCAGTCTCTCGTCGGTCGCGTTGTCGCGCGTGGACTGGCCGACGAGATCAATGACCGCCACTACATGATCGTCGACGCCGTCGACGGTAAGAGCCATTGGATCGACATCGGTAGAGGCGAGGCGATGGAAACGATGCCTAATGGCTGCATCGTGCGTGTCGCGCCAAGGAACACCGAGCCGAGGCGGGTCGATCGTACCATCGCCGAAATCGCCGCCGCGAATGGCGGCCGTTACGACGTCGATATCCACCTGAAGCATGACCCATCCGCCACCGAGAGCTTTGCGCGAACGCATGTGCGGCGGCTGGAGGCGATCCGCCGCGCGACCGGCGGCGTTGAGCGAGAGCCGAACGGCACCTGGCTCATCGCGCCGGACCATCTCGATCGCGTCGCGAATTATGAGGGCCAGCGGGCCAGGGCCGAGCCTTTCGTTGTCGACAAGCTCTCCTCAATGGCGCTGGAGCGACAGGTCAGCTTCAACGGCGCCACCTGGCTCGACCGGGAGCTGGTTGCCGATAGACCCGAGCCTTTGCACGGATCCGGCTTCGGCTGCGACGTGAGAGAGGCGCAAGCTCGCCGGCGGGAGTGGCTGATCGCGCAAGGCCACGCGCATGAAGAACAGGATCGGATCGTCTATCGAGCCAACATGCTTTCGATCCTGCGCCAGCGAGAACTGAACCGTGTTGCTGGCCAACTGTCGGAGGAACTTGGCCTGCCCTATGCCGAAGCGCGATCCGGAGGACGAGTAGAGGGTACGCTCCGCCGCTCCGTCGAGCTTGCCAGCGGAAAATATGCCGTCGTTGAGAAGTCGCGCGAGTTCACGCTGGTGCCATGGCGGCCGGTGCTTGAGCGCCATGTGGGCAAGGAGGTCTCCGGTGTCGTGAGTGGGGAGGGGATTTCATGGACCGTCGGCCGGCAAAGGAGCGGACCTGGTGTTTCGTGAGATGGTGTACAGCTTTTTTAGCCAGCGGCGCGGGCAGCCATGCGAGCCCGCGTAGACCTTATGGCCGCACGCCCGCAATCGGTCGCATGGACCTGCCAGGCGGGGCGGCTTTGGAGCGTTCGGACCCGACACGCTGCGTGAGTGGCCAGACTTCGAGCGCTCGAAGATGCGGACTGTTGTCTGCTGGCCGGCGTTATTCCGGCTGGCCTATGACCGCGGCGCAACAGTTCACCGCTGAAGTTGCCACGGGCGAACATCGACAAGAGAAAAAACACCATTGCGCGATACAAATCGCCGTTGAAAGCGTTTAGGTTGCATGCGCTTCGCCAAGTAAACGGATACCCCAGAAGAGAGCCATGACCACGGCCCGCCATATCGTGACGCTGCTTAAAAGCCACTTTGCCGGCGACGAGGATCGTTTCCTCTCTATCGCGATGCAGCTTGCTGCGCATGAGGCACGTCAAGGCCATGGCAAGCTTGCTCAGGAGCTCAAGGATCTGGTCGACGCAGCCAAGAGCAGGGACGCCCGGATTGCCAAGAGCAGTCGGCCGGTTCCCCTTTTTCAGCCAAAGGGCGAGCTCGCAGGGCTCCTGCATGTGCGCTATCCGGACCTGCGACTGACCGACATGATTTTGCCGGACAGTCTGCGCTCGCGCCTGCACCGCGTGCTGGGAGAGCAGCGCCAACAAGCAAGCTTGCGCGAGCACGGGCTTGTTCCCCGTCGCAAACTGCTTCTGGTCGGCCCGCCAGGATCAGGCAAGACGATGACCGCATCGGCATTGGCCGGGGAGCTTCATCTGCCCCTTTTCACGATCGTCCTCGATGGTTTGATCACCAAGTTCATGGGAGAGACTGCCGGAAAGCTGCGGCTTGTTTTTGATGCAATGCAGGCGACGCGGGGCGTCTACTTCTTTGACGAATTCGATGCCATCGGCGCGCGTCGAGGCGAACGCCAGGATGTTGGCGAGATTCGGCGCGTGCTGAATTCGTTTCTGCAGTTTCTCGAGCAAGACGACAGCCACAGCCTGATTATTGCGGCAACAAATCATCCCGAGCTGCTCGACAGAGCTTTGTTCCGCCGTTTCGACAATGTCATCGAATACGCCGTGCCCGATCGGCCGATTATCGAGGCGCTGCTTCGGGCTCGACTCGACCGCTTCGACACCAGAGGGCTTGCCTGGAACGAGGCGATCTCTCAGGCAGAGAGACTGTCGCAGGCCGAGATCACCCGCGCGGCCGACGACGCTGCAAAAACCATCATATTGCGGGGGGGGGGCGGATCACCTCGGAAGCGCTCATCGACGCTCTGAAGGAACGCCGGCAGGCTTCGCTGTCTGAGTAGCGACAGCACAGATCATAATGGCAGACGATTTTCCGCGCGACCGCGCCCATATCCACCTTCGCAACAACGGCATTCGGGAAGCCTATCGGCGGCCCAACCAACTTATACATGCACCGCCGCTGCCGGCGCGTGATCGGGCGTCGCATGCTGCGGCCTTGACGCAATCCATCGAACAAGCGGTCGAAAGTGCACGCCAGCAGATTGCGGCGCGTGACCCCCAGCTGTCGGTCGGCACGCCTGGCTTTTATCTCGAGATCGATCTGCCCATGTCCGGACGGGCGGCCCTCGACCAGTTGGCCGATCGTCGCCAGCACATGGAGCTGGTCGCCGTCCATGAGCCAACTCAACCCGGTGCTCCCATCACAGCGTCGGTGTTCCTGCCGCAAAGCGCGCAAGCCTATTATTTGCGGAAAGTCGAGGCGTATCGAGACGTTGACACTGACCGCGGCAGACCGCGCAACGAGCCGCTCGTCTCCCGCATGGAGACAGTCAGGCTGGCGACTGCACGATCGTTGTTTACCGACCACGACGACCTCTTCCCCCAGGCCGCTGACGAGCAGGTGTGGTGGGAAGTCTGGCTGCGCGACGGTCGCCGCGAGAACTTCGAGCACATTGCCGAAGCCCTGAACATCACTTTGCGCACGCATGCGGTCAGGTTTCCGGAGCGGGTGGTCATGCTGGCACTCGCCAGCACGGCAATGCTCGACCGCATGATTGCGCACAGCGATGTCGTCGCCGAGCTGCGGCGCGCGAAGGATACGCCGTCCTTCTTCATGGGCCTTGGCGGCGCGGAGCAAAGGGACTGGAGCGACGAGCTTCTCGGGCGCGTCAGACCGCCTCAACCGATATTGCGGTCTGCATTCTCGACAGCGGCGTGCGTCGCACCCACCCGTTGATCGAACCCGCACTTGCCGTTGAAGACTGGCACACCGTCAAACCGGCATGGGGCAGCGACGACACACCTGCGTGGAGCGGCCACGGGACGCGAATGGCAGGTGTCGGCCTGTACGGTGATCTGGTCCCGCTCCTGGTCGGAGGCGATCCAGTTCCATTGCCCTTTCGGCTGGAGAGTGTTCGTATCCTTCCGCCAGAAGACGAGGCAAACGATCCAGAACTCTATGGCGCGATCACCGCGGAAGCGATCGCCCGCGCCGAGGTGCAGGCGCCGGAGCGCCGCCGCGCGATCGCAATGGCTGTGACAAGCGCCAGTCCGGCGCGTGGAAGGCCCACATCGTGGTCTGCCGCTATCGACCAACTCTGTTTCGAAGAGGAACAGCGACGCTTGATCGTTCTCTCTGCCGGCAACATCGGCGATGACCTCATGCCGGCCGAGCATTTGACGCGCAACGATCTGGAAGCAGTCGATGATCCTTCTCAGGCCTGGAATGCGCTGACGGTCGGCGCTTTCACAGAAAAGGTCGATATCATTGACACCGACTTTGCGGGCTACGCTCCGATCGCGCCGGTCGGCGAGCTCTCGCCGCGCAGTCGCACTTCGGTCGTTTGGGACAGGCAGTGGCCGGTGAAGCCCGAGGTCGTCTTCGAAGGCGGCAATCTCGCCCATGACGGTGTGTTGCCTGGCGAGCCGATCGACGATCTGCAGATATTGACCACTTTCTATCGACCCGAACTGCGCCACTTCACCACCCTCGGAGATACGAGCGCGGCAACGGCCCATGCCGCACGGATGGCGGGACTAATTCTATCAGCGCGCCCCGAGCTGTGGCCTGAAACGGTTCGCGCCCTGATCGTCCACTCGGCCGAATGGACTCCGGCGATGCGCGCACGCATCGATGCGTGCAACGGAGCGAAGGGCGAGATCCAGGCGCTCGTGCGGCGCTATGGTTATGGCGTGCCAGATCTTGGGCGCGCGCTTCTGTCAACGGTGAACGACCTCACGCTTATCGTTGAAGATGAGCTTCAGCCTTTCCAGCGCGAGGGCGGCGCGGCTGCCAAAACGCGTGACATGAAGCTGCATCGCCTGCCTTGGCCGAAGGAGCAGCTCGCGGCGCTCGGCGCTGCCCAGGTCGAGCTCCGCGTCACGCTGTCCTATTTCATCGAACCCAACCCCGGTGAACGCGGATGGACCCGCCGGCATCGTTACGCGTCCCATGGTCTTCGGTTCAGAGTAAAGTCAGCGACCGAGACAGTCGACGAATTCCGAGCCCGCATCAATCAGGCCGCTCGGGACGAGGAGGAAGGGGCGCCTGCTGGAGGCGGAGAAGAGTGGCTGCTCGGCACCTTCCGCGATCGCGGCTCGTTGCACGCCGATTTCTGGTCGGGCAGCGCCGCCGATCTCGCCGAGCGTGACGCGATCGGCGTGTTCCCGGTCGGGGGCTGGTGGAAGGAGAAGCCTTACCTGGAACGCGTCGACGCTCTGGCTCGGTACGCCCTGATTGTGACGATTCGGGCGCCTGGGGTCGATGTTGACATCTTCACACCCGTCGAAGCAGCCCTGACTGTCGAGACGTCGGTCGAGACCTGATGCAGCACTGTCCAAACCGGCCAACAACGGAGGTTTGACCAGCCTCTGGTGCCATGGCGGCTGGTGCTGGATCATCACGTCGGCAAGGAGGTGTCAGGGATCATGCGCGGAGGACGATAGGCGGGCAAAGGAGCGGGCCAAGCGTGTCATAATGGCGCCCATGGTCACGCCCACAAGCCGCGCCCCCTGCGTCCACGGAGAGGTGCGCGTCTGCTTAGGCGGCCGAGACATCGCTTACCTGATCAACGGGCTCGCCGTATTTGCGCCTGTAAGCGGCAATGAAATCGTCGTCGCTACAGATGCAGCGGCCGCTGGAGTCCTTGGCCTTCGGATCGTGCAAGTGAGAGCCAAGGGGGCGCAGAAGATTCACCCGAGTGCTCGTCGTCGGGCTCATGGGAAACCCCGCACTATGTTTGACCAAATCCGCGGCAAGCATAATCCCGGCAAGCACCGACTGAAAGGCCATCGGAACGACAGTTCGAACGCGGCGACTTCCTTCGCTAAGCTGGAACACCAGACCGCCGCAGATAGCCTGCTGATAAAAGGAGCGCAGGGGCTGGCCGACAAACGGGGCTAGCGGTTCAAACGGCACAGCCATCGCTGTAGCCACGCGAACTACAAAGTCGTTGGGAACTCCGGCATTGGTCTGCAGGAGCGTTTTCACCTGCTCGTGTGCTTCCGGTATTCCGAGTTCCTCGGCAATCAGCTGGTGCTCGTCCTTGGATTTTCCGGATGGCAGGTACATGCAACAAAGGCAAGCCTGGCCGTCATCGAAACCATGCCGGGAGATACCGAGATCGTGCTCCTGCGTCCAAGCGTTTGCGATCCATCGCGGCAGTGCACCTTGGACAGCCAGACGGTCGGCGGCGGTGTCAAGCGCCACACCCACTTGGTCGAAGACCCAATTGCCCCGGCGCGCAACATATTCTGCCCACGTCAGAGGGTGCGCCTCGACCTCAAGGGCAGTCGATCTAAGGGCGGTGGCTGCAAGAACCGCCTTGGACATACCAATCTCCGCCTGGCCGGCCAATGCGTAGCGCTGCAGGTTTGAGAGTTCGATCGCTTCGTGATCGATTACATGCAGACGACCCTTGAGATCGGGTTGTCTCGCTAGCGCCCAAAGCGAGCCATGGCCTATCGCACCGAGCCCAACGAGGTGGGTTTCGCCAAGGTCGACTGGAAAGTCGATCGGGCCAGCCTCCCCGGCTTTGGTCTTGTCGTAGCTGCATAGCGAGAGGTCGATGGTTTCGTCCAACTCGGCGCCGGTCAACTGGGCGGCGAAGATAGTTCGAAAGACGTTGGCGGCGCCGAAGCAACTGGCGGCGCCAGCTCCATAAGGCAGCAGACTTGGGCCAGAGCCCACCGGGTCCGTACGCGACAGCTTTGCCGCCCAACCGTCCGATCCCACGAAAAAGATCGGGCACCGGAGTGATGGGCGCGTTACCCCTGCAACGACGCAGACGGTGGCAGACTTGCCGGAACGCCGGATGCCGACTTTTGGATTGATCGACTTTGCCAAGCGCTCCAGCGCTTGGGCTTGAGAGCTCGCCGCGCTGTCCAGCGGGAGTATCGCCAGAACCGGGTAGAGCCTAGCGAGCAATCTCACCGCAAGATCTAATGTCGCCTGGCCTTCGGCGCAGGAAGCGGCCTGATGGTCGAAGGCGACTGCCACGACCTGCTTTTCAAGAGCTGCTTTGAAGTCTCCCAGATGAAAATCGGCCAGGACCTGAGATGCCGCCGTGGCGGCGCGATCGATGAAGTTAGCGAATGCCATTGTTCAACTCGATATCATGATCATTCGCGACAGTGCCGCGGGAGGGAGCGCATTCCATTTGGCCTTTTCGTCAAGCCGATAGGCGGCGACCCGAGCAAAATCGAAAGGCTCGCGGGCGAAATTCGGCACCACCAGCGACAGACACCCAACCGTGGTAGCAACCGCATAAGCGTCGTCCGTCGTCGAATGGTAGGCGCGGCCCGGATGGCTGTGAATCTGGGCCAAGAGTTTCAGGCCGCTTTTGTAGAGCCAGACATTGAGCCGGTGCAGTTCTTCGGCCGCAACGATCACGCAAACGCCATCGTTTGTTCGAATGTGACGCTGCGCCGGGATAACCGTCTCTGTTACGGCAAAGTGCCGGTCTTCCTGAACGCCGACCCAAAGTGCCATCCCCTCATTGCCCTCGCGACCAACTGAGCGCAGATGCCCATGCGTGGTCGAGATGCAGCCGCGCGGGAGAGTCACGATCGTTACATCTCTCAAACCAGTCATTCTTGTATCGCCTGAGGGGATACCACCATTCCTACGATTGTCGGTTGGAGTTGAATCTGCAACTGCTCTATAGGAACGATTCCGTACTTGATGATCTTGTCCAGGATGAAGGCCAAACAGCCTTCGCCAGAACCCCGATGAAGTAGCCATGGATCACCTGAATGGGCTGGATTGTCGTGGTATTCCCGGACGCCCGCCATGCACAGGAATGGTTCGTCCTCGGGACTGTTGGCCTGGATGAAGTCCGTCAGCGGCACGGCGTTCTGCTGGATGAGAGCTCCTATCATCTCCGGCGGCGTTCCGGGCAGCGGCGGACGTCTAAGCATTTTCAGGTATAGATCTTTCCGGGCAATCGGATCACGCGTAAACGGATCGACGAAGACCACGGACGGTGGTCTTAAGTCGTAGTCGGTGAAGTCGACCTCGCTCGCTGCGCTGACCACCCGTGGCTTTAACTTGGGGCTGGCGAAAATGAAGAAAGCGCGCGGAAAAGTCGCCTCGATCAAGAAGCAGCCCTGAGCCCGATAGACATCAGCATATGGCCGGAACCGGCCGATCTCCCGATCAAACTTCGCTCGGGAGACCTCCGGATCCACACTTTGGGGTTTAGGCACCTGCGACGCCCGCCTTCAGGCTGAGGAACAGGGTCACAGTATTCGGGAAACCGAAATCGCCAAGCTTCTTGTCGACGTCGAGCAAGTTGCCGGCCTCATCCTTGAATTCCCAATTCTCGGCTGGTTGGGCGACATTCTGCGTGTTCTCAAGGGCTTTGGTACGAATGACGTGAAGCGGCTGGTTGGGATTGGCTTCGACCTGCGTGGGCTGGCCGTTCACCACCACCGTGATCTCGATCTTGCCCGGTCCGCCGCCGTGATTATCGCCCTTACCCGAATCCTTCGACATTGTCCTACTCCTGTGGCTTGCCAACCGCCCCACGCCCTGGCACCCACCTGCGAGTGAGACCGGCGGTCTTCAATCGTTCACCCGGCGCCACGGCCGCGAGTACGCGAAAGACAGGGGATAAGCTACCGAATCGGTGCTTGCCTTCTTTTATGGGTGACTTGAGCCGCAAGTAAATGGTCTCAAATTGCTCCTCACAACTATAATCGATTAGAGCAATGCGAAAATATTGGCGACACGCCTATTCATCTGCTCTCTCACTCGCCTGCTCCGTGCTCGGCAAGGGGAGCTTTGATCTGCGTCACGCGTCCCCAAGCAGCTGATTGCGCCGGCAGCGCCATAGGAACCGTCGTTCAGAGTCTTCACCACTCAAGCACCCGCATGGATGCATGCCGACGCTCGTCTCCACAAAACAGCGCAAGTGGTGCCTTGTTGGATAAGGTCGCCTCGTACCTGGTGCAGCATCTCTCGGAACGCATGCCGCTGCGAGACCAGGCCTCATCATCGCGTCACATAGGAGCTGAAGCTTTCCGGATCGGGTATCCAATCGGCATCCAGTTGCTCGGCGATATGGTTGAATTCTGCCCTCAGGACAAGAGTGAGTAGAGCAGCCCCGCTACGAAAATCCCATCCTGGTTCGTTTGACGCATCGACTATTCAGATTGATTGGCGTGATACCCGGCGCGGCCGCAACACGCGAGGCCGTCAACCGCTGAGCAGAAAACCAGCCTTCGCCTTCCGCGGCGGCGGACCTCGTCAGCCTCTCGAAAGCTTGCCTGAGTAGGTTGCTCATGTGATCTGTGGAAGTGAGGATAGCGTGCACCCGTACAAACTAGACATTCATCGTGGCAGCTTGGCTGCAGGTGCAGCACGCCGTACCGCACGAGCAAGCGGACAGGCCGGCCAAGCCGGTTTTGAGCAGCACTTGGGCGAACTGCAGGCGGCGGACGAGTTGATGGGTGCGCCAGGCGAGGAGGTCCTCGTCAATGGCTCGCATGGTAAAGGTGAGTTGAGACCAACGAAGAGGCAGAGGATCCAAAGCAATCTGCAGCATGCTGTCACTGAGCGGCAACCAGGTGAGGTTGGCAACTCAGGCGCTCGCGTGATGATGCAACTCCCCACCCATCAGGTGGGTACATCGGAACGGGAGGCGCAACTTGTGATGCAGGGGGACGAGCACGAATACACCCCAGCACCGCATCTCGACGGGTCGATGCCCTCGACAGTGCAGCCGGATCGTCCAATTGTGGTCCCCGACGGTGCCGACAAGCGTCCTGTTTATTCCAACGATGCCACCGCCATCGAAGGGCTGAAGTCAGCACTCCTTGCGGGTAAAGCCAGGCCGGACACGGTCACTCGCAGCACAAATTCTCTTTTCGGCTTTAGTCGTTGGCTCTTTCAAAACAACAAGCCAGGGCTTGCTGCTCGGCTTTACCATCCGTCGCTGAGCCAGGATCTCGAGGAGTACGAGAGTAGGGGTGGTTCCTCCACCGTGGCTGGCGCACTGCGTCAATTGATGAAGTCGATGGGCGGAGCCGGCCCGATTGTGGGTCGCGCTGTCCTGAACCCCCATCCTGACGACGCCGCGCTCACCAGACATTTCAGATCCGCGAGCGGCTACGCAACTGCTCTTAACCATTTCAGTCATTACCTACGTCAAAATGACAAGCTCGGAATTGCGGGTCGCATTTACGATAAATCGCTGGATAAAGATGTTGAGAGCTACAAGGCCGCCTCCTCTAATGGTGGAGCTCCGATCGAATCTGCGCTGGTTTATCTCCGCAAGAACCCGCCGCGCGTTATACTCGGGAATCATCTGGAAAACGCGGTCAGCATGGAGGCTCGTCCCCGTGGCGACGCTGCTCAGCATACCGCACCACAGCAGGGATTCGATTGGCCAGAGGAGCTCCTGCCGGTAGGTTATAAGGAGGGCACCGATCTACCATTGTCTCTCGCCCCAACCGCGCACCAACACCAAGCGCCCGACTTTGGAGAGGCCGTCCCTCACTTGAACTGGCGCCACGGCGACCAGGGCGCCCCGGAGGAGCTGGTAGCTGCACGGGACAGGAGCAGCCCGCTGCCAAGCGAGGCGGTGCCACATAAATCTGGACGGGGACTCGCTACGCAGCCCAGATTGTGGGCGGAGAAATCCGCCTCGCCAGAGCTCTTTCGACGGCGGGCGGAGCAGGCTCTGCCGGCGTCCGCCAGAGGTGTGGAGACATCCTCCGCGGTTGATGAAGCCGCGCAGGCCGCTCGCCAAGCTTTGGCTTGGTTGCAGCAGGAGATGGAGGGGATCGAACCGATGCAGGATCCTCATAAGGTGGCTACACCGGAATGTGAGGCGCAGCTCGTCAGGCAGAGGGATGAGCACGAATCCACCCCAGCACCGCATCCCGGAGGTGGTGGGTCGATGCCCTCGACAGTGCAGCCGGATCGTCCAATTGTAGTCCCCGACGGTGCCGACAAGCGTCCTGTCTATTCCAACGATGCGACCGCTATCGAAGGGCTGAGGGCAGCATTCCACGCGGGTAAGGCCAAAGCGAACACGGTCACTTACAATGTAAATTCTCTTTTCGGCTTTAGTCGGTGGCTCCTTCAAAACAACAAGCCAGGGTTTGCTGCTCGGCTTTACCATTCGTCGCTGGATCAGGATCTCAAGGAGTACGAGAGTACGGGTGGTTCCTCCACCGTGGCTGGCGCACTGCGTTACCTCAAGAAGTCGACAGGCGGAGCCCAGATTATGGCTCGCCCTGTCGTGATCCCCTATCCTGACGATGCCGAGCTCATTAGAAATTACAGAGCCGCTTCGACCAAGGAGTACCTGGCAGCGCCTGCGACCGGACGGAATCCAGATACCGTGGGCGGCTATACAAATTTTCTTAGACATTTTAGTCAGTACCTGCGTCAAAATAACAAGCTTGGGATTGCGGCTCGGATTCACGACAAATCGCTGGATAAAGATGTTGAGAGCTTCAAGGCTGTCTCCTATGGTAATAGGCTAAGTATCAGTTCTGCATTGGCTCACCTCCGGGATATCCTGCCGCGCATTGTGCTCGGGCGCGAAACTGTCCTTTCTGCTCATCCGGCAGACGCAGTCACCAGGCGCGTTGGGGCCGCTGCTGAAGCTGGGCCAGCGGCACCGGCAAGAGCTCCCCAACCCGCCTCGCCAGCAACCGCTAGGCTGCCAGGCACCTACCGCGGCCTTCCACTGGTTGATGTGACCACACTGACTACCAGTTCCTCTGGGGCTCAGATCGGGGCGCTCGATCCGACAGCCCCGTCCAACGTTGCAACGGGGCGGGTGCTCGGCGCCGCCGAATGGCTGAGCGACGCCCATATCCAGAGAGATTACAATTTGCTGGAGGGGCAACTGCAGGGGATCAATCCGGCGCTCGCTGCCCGGACTCGGCTGGTGGATCCTTCCGTATCCCATCTACTGCGACACACGTCGCCGCAAGACGCTCGAGGCATATTGCAGTCCATCTATAATCAAAACAACGCCACAGCCGACTTCCTGTTCTTGCCAGTGAATAATGGCACGGCTACTAGCCCCGGCACCCATTGGTCGCTGCTGCTCGTTGATCGCCGCGACCCGGAAAGGCGGTTCGCCTATCACTACGACTCCCTCCAGCGAGAGGGATATAACGACGTGCCTGCAAAACAGCTCGCAGGACTGCTGAATGCCACCTTGGCGCCAGCCCCCATGGCCAGACAGACGAACCATTATGATTGCGGCGTATTTGTCCTGGAGGGCACGTGGGCGCTGGTTGAACGATTGGTGAAAGGGCAGCGGCCAGACCACGAGCCGCTGCCCCTCGACAACCTCGTTGCCGATCGGCAGGCGCTGCAAGACCGGCTAAGGAGGCGCTTGCCGCACGAGGAAGAGCCGCGGCAGCTGCTGGAGGATGAACCCGCCTCCCCACCGATGATGGCATTCGAGCCAGGGGAACTGCGGCAACTGTTGGAAGACGAGCCTGCCTCCCCACCAATGATGGCGTTCGAGCCAGGGGAACTGCGGCAACTGTTGGAGGACGAACCTGCCTCCCCACCAATGATGGCGTTCGAGCCAGGGGAACTGCGGCAACTGTTGGAGGACGAGCCTGCCTCCCCACCAATGATGGCGTTCCAGCCAGGGGAACTGCGGCAGCTGTTGGAGGATGAACCCGCTTCCCCACCGATGATGGCGTTCGAGCCAGGGGAACTGCGGCAACTGTTGGAGGATGAACCCGCTTCCCCACCGATGATGGCGTTCGAGCCAGGGGAACTGCGGCAACTGTTGGAAGACGAGCCTGCCTCCACTTGGGCACAAATCAATTCGACCCCACATGCGCGAGCGGACGGTGTTCATCAGCCAGCCCAGGCGCCGTGGCTCCCTGAACGCAGAAGATAACTTTGCGGAGGAGCGGTCACGCAACTGTCGGCGGCGCCGGGCCTCAGGGTGAATGGAAAGGATGGAGTGGCGGATGGTGTCGCGTGAAGGCGCAACACGCGTGCTGACCGACCTGATACGTAGGAAGTCGTTCATTGCTCCCAAATCGTATGTGAGGAACATTCCTGTCC
>NZ_RZOF01000650.1:0-953 GCF_003998955.1 Mesorhizobium sp. M4B.F.Ca.ET.017.02.2.1
TCCCATCGACGCCGCGCGTGCCGGCATCGTAGATCTCGGCGACCAGATCGCATTTGCGCATGCCGACTTCTATTTTGTCGACGATGCGCTGGTGCATGGCCTCGACGATGCGGGCGGCCTTGCGCATGTAGTCGATCTCGGTCGGGCTCTTCACCGCCCGCTGCCAGTTGACCAGCGCGGTGGCGTCGACGAACCGGGCGTTGGGCAGATGCTTCTGCAGCGCGGCGAAGGCGGCGGCCGAGAACCAGTAATTGTCCATCTCGACGCCGATGGCGAGCTTGCCCCAGCCGCGATCGGAGAGCACGCTGGACAAGAAGTCCATCGGGTGGCGCTCGGTCGACTGCACGTAGTGGTCGGCGTAGCCGATGATGTTGTCATGGGCGAGATAGGCGGTGCGCTTGGCGCCGTTGGCGTCCTGGCCGCGGCCGTACCAGACCGGCTCGCCTGAAGGCGGCACGATGACCGCCTGGTGGACATAGAACGACCAGCCGTCATAGCCCGTCAGCCAGGCCATGTTGGAGGGATCGCTGACGATCAGCAGATCGACCCCCTTGGCCGCCATGGCCCTCCGGGTCTTGGCGAGGCGCTCCGCATATTCGCCGCGCGTGAATTTCAAATTCGGCTGCATTGTTCTTGGTCCTCGTTTGTTGGGCCTTGCGGCCTTTTCGGAAAGCAGGTTTCCACCTTTCCGGATCACGCCTTGGCCAGGCATCAGCTTTCGAAAATGGTCCCGGCATTGGCCGCTTGGGCGCGGTCACGGGCCAAGGTGGCGATCGCCGTGTCCTGCACGCCGGTGCCGGTGAGATCGGCGATGGTGATGTCGCTGTCCGAGCGCCGTCCGTGTTTCTCGCCGGCGATGATCTGGCCGAGTTCGGTAACGTCGGCGTCGGCCGTCATCACCCCGGTCGCGATGGCATGATGCAGTTCGCCGAGCCGCTTGGTTTGCCTGGCGC
>NZ_RZOF01000651.1:0-940 GCF_003998955.1 Mesorhizobium sp. M4B.F.Ca.ET.017.02.2.1
ACCCCGGGGAGGTGCTGATCAGCCAGAGCTTCTTCGAAGGCCTTACAGCGGGCAGCCGCAGTGCCTTGCGGCTCCTCGACAAAATGGCTTTCAAGGGCAAGCAGGAACTCTTCGATGTCTATACTCTGAGGAGCGACGATGGGACCCTCAGTCCGCAGATCGCCAGCCGGGGCACCATTATCGAACGGCGCTCCGTCCCGCCGCCGCAGATCAATCTTCTCATCGGCTATGGAGATCAGTCGCGATCCTGCCGAAACAACGAATTCGTGACGTTCGGCCGATCTCCGGAATGCAATATCGTCATCCAGTGGCCCTGGGTCTCAAGGCACCACGCCACTTTCACCATTTCGAATGGCAAGGCCCGCCTTATCGAGCGAAGCTCGTCGGGCACATTTGTGTCGATGGGACCCGACCATGAAGTATTCGTGCGCCGCGAAGATATTCTTCTCTTCGGCTCCGGCGTCATCTCGCCGGGACGGAGATCGTCGCCCGGCGACACCGAGGTTCTTCACTACGAGATTGTCTCAGGCTGACCGGATGGATTCGTTAGCCGCGACTGGTCTCGGCGGCGGCGCCGAGGTCAGCCAAGCGCCCGTGCTGTCGATCCATCTACACGAAGGCTGAAATCTCGGCCGGCAACAGGTCCACAACCGGTCAAGATCACCGTGTCGAGAGCTGATTTTACAGTCCTGATTATTTTCGCGCCACTGTTGTGCATTGCACAATAATTATGCGTGCGCTTGCGCTAATGAACAATCTTTGGCCTGCGCGCCTCGTCACCCAGCCCGTGCGTTGCCGGCGTGGATCATTGATTTAATTGAAGTTTTTCTCCTCGTTCAAAACTGGCACGGTTTCTGCATTGCAATAACCAAGCTCCTCGCGGAGCCACGGAACAGGCGTCTAATGGCGGGCGCCCCAGGCAAAGCTGCCGCTCAGGGCG
>NZ_RZOF01000652.1:0-934 GCF_003998955.1 Mesorhizobium sp. M4B.F.Ca.ET.017.02.2.1
AGATATGGATACAATTTTATAAAAACAGAAAATCTATACGACATAAGAAATACGAATTATGCCTCGATAAGTATCGTAAATGAAAACAGTGATAGCGAGGATCACATCCTTTTCATGTATCTGGCGGATGAGGTCGCGAGAACGCACATCCTCTCGGAAAAGATCGTAAGAGCGCTCATGTCTTCTTGTGAAGATATATTAAATCACCAAGGCGGGCGGCCGTCAAAAATCTCTTTGACCGGAGACTTCTCGCGCTAACTGCCGATCAATCCTTTCAGCCGGTATAGCGCTTCCAACGCCTCGCGCGGCGTCATCTCGTCGGGGTTGATGTCGCCGAGCGCGGCGCCGAGCGCGTCGTTCTTCACCGGCTTCGGCGCCTCCCGCTTCACCGCCACCGAAAACAGCGGCAGGTCGTCGACCAGCCGGTTGGCCTTGCCCGAAACCTCGCCTTCCTCAAGCTGGTGCAGCACCTCCTTGGCGCGGGCGACCACGGCTTCCGGCAGGCCGGCGAGCCGCGCCACCTGCACGCCGTAGGAACAGTCCGCCGCGCCCTTGCCGACCTCGTGCAGGAACACCACCTCGCCTTCCCATTCCTTGACCCGCATGGTGACATTGGAGAGGCGCGGGAGCTTGCCGGCCAGCGCCGTCATCTCGTGGAAATGGGTGGCGAATATCGCGCGGCAGCGGTTCTTCTCGTGCAGATATTCGACTGCCGCCCAGGCGATCGACAGGCCGTCGAAGGTCGCCGTGCCGCGGCCGATCTCGTCGAGGATGACCAGCGCCCGCTCGCCCGCCTGGTTGAGGATCGCCGCCGTCTCGACCATCTCGACCATGAAGGTCGAGCGGCCGCGCGCCAGGTCGTCGGAGGCGCCGACGCGCGAGAACAGCCGGTCGACGACGCCGATGTGGGCGCGCTCGGCCGGCACGAAGGAGC
>NZ_RZOF01000653.1:0-914 GCF_003998955.1 Mesorhizobium sp. M4B.F.Ca.ET.017.02.2.1
CGGGGAAGCTGCGGTTGAGATTGCCCTTGTCGATCGGCGAGGTGCGGGTGCCGGCGCGGAAGGCCGGGTAGTTCATCGCCGGCACGATGATGACCGTGCCGGTAACCTCCCTGGGATCGAGTGTGCGGGCAAGGTCGTAGAGCGCCAGCGGCCCCTCATACTCGTCGCCATGGTTGCCGCCGGTGAGCAGCGCCGTCGGCCCGTTGCCGTTGCGGATGACGCAGACCGGGATCATCACCGAGCCCCAGGCCGAATCGTCGCGGCTGTAGGGCAGGCGCAGGAAACCGTGCTGAACGCCGTCCTTGTCGAAATCGACGGTCGGGGCGATCGGTGAGGGACGCAAGGCCGGCATCCGATCAATCCTTCGCGACCAGCTTGCGCGGCACATTGGCCAGGCACTCGACGCCGGTCTCGGTGATCAAAATGGATTCGGTGATCTCCAGCCCCATCGTCTCCAGCCAGAGGCCCGTCATGAAGTGGAAGGTCATGCCGGGTTTCAGCTCGGTGCGGTCGCCGGGGCGCAGGCTCATGGTGCGCTCGCCCCAGTCCGGCGGATAGGAGATGCCGATCGGATAGCCGGTGCGGTTGTCCTTGACGATGCCGTATTTCTTCAAGACGGCGAAGAAGGCGTTGGCGATGTCCTCGCATGTGTTGCCGGGCCTGGCGGCGGCAAGACCGGCCTCCATGCCTTCCAGCGTCGCCTTCTCGGCATCGAGGAAGGCCTGCGTCGGCTTGCCGAGGAAGACGGTGCGCGACAGCGGGCAATGGTAGCGGTTGTAGCAGCCGGCGATCTCGAAGAAGGTGCCCTCGCCGGCCTGCATCGGCCGGTCGTCCCAGGTCAGATGCGGCGCCGAGGCATCGGCGCCCGACGGCAGCAGCGGCACGATCGCCGGATAGTCGCCGCCGATCCCATC
>NZ_RZOF01000654.1:0-898 GCF_003998955.1 Mesorhizobium sp. M4B.F.Ca.ET.017.02.2.1
GCTCATAGGGGCCGGGCATCGCCAGCGCGCCGGTCTTCGCCGCCGAGAAGCCGAAGCGCCCATAGTAGGGCGCATCGCCGACGAGCAGGATCGCGCCATGGCCGAGGCGCGCCGCCTCGGCGACAGCATGGCGCATCAGCGCCGAGCCGATACCGGCGCCCTTGAGCGCGGGATCGACGGCCAGCGGGCCAAGCAGCAGTGCCGCCGCACCGCCCTCGCCCAAGCTTACATCCCAGAGCCGCACGGTGGCGAGCACCGCGCCCGAGGCATCGCGCGCGACGAAGGCCAGGCCTTCCGACGGCCGGCGGCCGCGCCGCAACTTCTCCGACGACTTCCTGCGCCGCCCAGGCCCCATGGCACGGTCGAGCAGGTCCTCGCGCGCTTCGATATCGCCGGCGCTTTCGGCCACGATGGCGAATGCCGGAGCCTGTGAGGCCCCCTCACCCGGCTCGCCGCGCGAGCCAGCCTGTGCCCATTGGGCAAGGGAGGGCGCAAGCGCTGCCATCGGGCTCCTCTCCCCCGCGAAGAAGAGCTGATCCGAAGGGCCGGATGAGGGGGCAATGTCGGTGTCCGCAATGGCCGATTTGATCAGGTAGTCCATGTCCGCGATCCTTCACGAGCGGAGATCTGTTCCACAAGCGAGCCCGGGTGGGCGACAGGCGCCCACCTGGGATGATCTGAACGGTCCTTGCGAACCGGTCAGATCACGTAGGATCGGAGCGGCTCGAAGCCGTTGAAGGCGACCGAGGAGTAGGTCGTCGTGTAGGCGCCGGTGCCTTCGATCAGCACCTCGTCGCCGATGGTCAGCGACAGGGGCAGCGGATAGGGCGTCTTCTCGTACATCACGTCGGCCGAATCGCAGGTCGGGCCGGCGAGCACGCAAGGCGCGGTCTCGCTG
>NZ_RZOF01000655.1:0-892 GCF_003998955.1 Mesorhizobium sp. M4B.F.Ca.ET.017.02.2.1
GATGGCGGCGACGGGAATGGCAATGGCGGGGGCGGCAATGGCGGGGGTGGCGACTAGGCTCATTCGGCTGCCTCCCGCTTTTCTTCGGTCTTCACAGGATTTTCACGCGCGTCGTGCTCGGCGCGCATGCGGCGCACTAGATCGAGCTCGGCCTGGAAGTCGACATAGTGCGGCAGCTTCAGATGCTCGACGAAGCCGGTCGCCTGGACATTGTCGGAATGCGAGATGACGAACTCCTCGTCCTGCGCGGCGGCGACGACGTCCTCGCCGAGTTCGCTGGCCCGCAAGGCACGGTCGCAGAGCGCCATCGCCATCGCCTTGCGCTCGCTCTGGCCGAAGACCAGGCCGTAGCCGCGGGTGAATTGCGGCGGCGCCTTGGCCGAGCCCTTGAACTGGTTGACCATCTGGCATTCGGTGACGCGGATCGAGCCGAGCGGCACGGCGAAAGGCAGTTCCGGCACGTCGAGCTCCAGCTCGACCTCGCCGATACGGACCTCGCCGACAAAGGGGTGGTTGCGGGCATAGCCGCGCTGGGTGGAATAGCCGAGCGCGAGCAGAAAACCCTCGTCGCCGCGCGACAGCGCCTGCAAGCGGACGTCACGCGCCATCGGGAATTGCAGCGGCTCGCGGGTGATGTCGCCGGGAACATGCTCGCCGGGCATGTTGCCATCGGCCTCGATCAGGCCCTCGCGGGCGAGGATCGCCGAGACACGCGGCATGGGCTCGGCCTCGGTGGCACGTTGCATGGGCTCGGCGACGTCGCCGCCGGCGGCAAGCTCGGGATCGAGCAGCCGGTGGGTGTAGTCGAAGGTCGGGCCGAGCAGCTGGCCGCCGGGCAGGTCCTTGTAGGTTGCCGACACGCGCCGCTCGATGAGCATAGCGGCGGTATCGG
>NZ_RZOF01000656.1:0-890 GCF_003998955.1 Mesorhizobium sp. M4B.F.Ca.ET.017.02.2.1
GGCGCTACCAGCAGGTGCGCAACCTGTCCGACTGGATGGAAGGCGACGGCAAGGACGTCACCAATCCGAACCTCGACCTCAAGGACTTCATCGGCACCTCGTTCACGACGGCGCCGGACAAGAAGCTCTATCAGTTGCCCGACCAGCAGTTCGCCAACCTCTACTGGTTCCGCTACGACTGGTTCAACGACGAGAAGAACAAGGCCGACTTCAAGGCCAAGTACGGCTACGACCTCGGCGTTCCGGTCAACTGGTCGGCCTATGAGGATATTGCCGAGTTCTTCACCGGCCGCGAGATCGACGGCAAGAAGGTCTATGGCCACATGGACTACGGCAAGAAGGACCCGTCGCTCGGCTGGCGGTTCACCGACGCCTGGCTGTCCATGGCCGGCAACGGCGACAAGGGCATCCCGAACGGTCTGCCGGTCGACGAATGGGGCATCAAGGTCGACGAGAATTCGCGTCCGGTCGGCTCCTGCACCGCGCGCGGCGGCGACACCAACGGCCCGGCTGCCGTCTACTCGATCCAGAAGTACCTCGACTGGCTGAAGGCCTACGCTCCGGCCGAAGCCCAGGGCATGACCTTCTCCGAATCCGGCCCGGTGCCGGCGCAGGGCGCGGTCGCACAGCAGATCTTCTGGTACACCGCCTTCACGGCTTCGATGGTCGACGCCGGCGCCAAGGCGGTTATGAACGACGACGGTACGCCGAAGTGGCGCATGGCTCCGTCGCCGCACGGTGTCTACTGGAAGGACGGCATGAAGCTCGGCTACCAGGACGTGGGTTCCTGGACGCTGATGAAGTCGACGCCGACCGACCGCGCCAAGGCCGCCTGGCTCTACGCGCAGTTCGTCACCTCGAAGACCGTCGACGTCAAGAAGAGCCATGTC
>NZ_RZOF01000657.1:0-890 GCF_003998955.1 Mesorhizobium sp. M4B.F.Ca.ET.017.02.2.1
TCTACCCGATACCGAGTTCGCCGAGCGCGCCGCCACCGCGCTGGCAACCGAAGATGATATGACAGTGCGCGACGAATGGCTGTCGGCCCTGCCAGCAAAGGTCCATGCATGAGTGAAAAGCAGTTCTTCGTCTTTGGTGCCGGCTATTCCGGCAAGGCCTTCGCCCGCGCCAATCGCGACGCCGCAACGATCCACGGCACGACGCGCTCGCCGGAGAAGTTCGCGGCGCTCGCCCAGGCCGGCATCGCGCCGCTGCGCTTCGACGGCGCGCTGACCGCCGAGATCGGCGAGGCCTTGAAAACGACCACGCATCTGATCGTCTCGGTGGCGCCGGAAGAGGCCGGCGACCCGGTGCTCGGCGCCGCGCGCGAGGCGATCGCAGCGATGCCGGCCCTGGAATGGATCGCCTATCTCTCCACCGTCGGCGTCTATGGCGACCATGGCGGCGGCTGGGTGGACGAGAGGGCCGAGTGCCGACCGGTGTCGAAGCGCTCGGTGATGCGGGTGGCCGCCGAACAGGAGTGGCTGAAGCTCGGCCAGGAGATCGGCCGGCCGGTGGCGATCCTGCGCCTCTCCGGCATCTACGGTCCGGGCCGCAACGCGCTGGTCAACCTGGCCGACGGCACCGCCAGACGGCTGGTCAAGCCCGGCCAGGTGTTCAACCGCATCCATTGCGACGACATCGCCGGCGCGCTCTGGCATCTGGCCGGGAAAAATCGCGGCGGCATCTTCAACGTCACCGACGACGAGCCGGCGCCGCCGCAGGATGTCGTCGCCTATGCCGCCGGCCTGATGGGCGTCGAGCCGCCGCCGGAAATCGCCTTCAAGACGGCGCAGCTTTCGCCGATGGCGCGCTCCTTCTACGGCGAGAACAAGCGCGTCTCCAACGC
>NZ_RZOF01000658.1:0-889 GCF_003998955.1 Mesorhizobium sp. M4B.F.Ca.ET.017.02.2.1
GCCGATCCCCGATCCTGCCGACGACACCACGACCTTGGCTGCCGCCTTCCTGATCGGCGTCTCGGCGATGTGGATCTCGGACATTCTGTTCGAGGTCGTTGTGCGGAAATTCAAGCCGACAAGCGAAGAGTGATCTGCCGCGCCGCGCGCTCCTTGGTCTTCGAATAAGCATCTGCTAATATTTGTTCTGTGCATGGAGCCGCAATCGGAGCCAAACCTGTGCGCTTTTTCTGACCAATGAGAGGGCACAATGATCAAGCTGGGACGCATCTGCGTAGTAAGGACTTTGTGGGTCCTTTGGCTTTTTACACTGCCCGCCCAGGCGAACAACTTGAATGATCTTGTCAAGAAGGGCGACGTCGCAGCGGTGGCTTCCGCCTTGGACAAAGGCGCCGCCATTAACGAAATTGACGGTGTTACGGCGCTCTACATCGCCTGCGAAAAAGGAAATGTCGAGTTAGCACAACTTCTGATCAAGCGTGGGGCGGACGTTAGCCTGCCCGTCAGTTGGCAAAGAACGCCGCTCTACGCCGCCAACAAGGGCGGGTACGCTGACATCGTGAAGCTGTTGCTCGACAACGGGGCCGACCCAAATCAGGTGGCGAAAGCGCAAACGCCGCTTCACGTAGCAGCCGAGAATGGCTGCCTCCAGTGCGTCATCCATCTCGTGGATGCCGGAGCAGAGGTCAACGCGCTGACATCGAATGGAAGTCCGCCCATACATCTGGCCAAGCTGAGTGGTCACGACGACGTCGTGGCCTACTTGCGCAGTCATGGCGCCAGCCGACCGGCCATTGCGCCGATTTCGGCACGACTTGCATCGGCGAACGCTGAATCGGGCAAAGAACTTTTCGGCAAGACGTGCGGGACTTGTCATCTTGTCGTGCCG
>NZ_RZOF01000659.1:0-878 GCF_003998955.1 Mesorhizobium sp. M4B.F.Ca.ET.017.02.2.1
ACATCGAGCACCGTCAAGGTGCCCGACCGGCGCGAGGAGGCATCGCTGTTGCCGCCAAGCCAGCTCATATTTTCGTCTCCGGCTTGCGCTTCGTCAGGCTCTTCGGCTTTTCGTTGAGCGCCGCTTCGCGCTGCGTCGCCGCCTCCGGCGTCAGCTGCACGACGAGGCGATCGGACAGGCGCATGTCGACGGCGGCGATGTCGCGGCTCAAGAGCCCGTTGTCGTGGTCCATCCTGACCAGATCGGCGATCGCCCGGTCTTCGCCGTCCTCAGGCAGCTTGACCGTGATGCCGTTCTCCAGCCGCAGGTCCCAGCGCCGCTCGCCGATGCGGATATAGCCTTTGACCCGCGCCGCGAGTTCGGGATAGCGCTTCACCTCGGCAAGGAAATCCGGCGCCTTGGCCGGCGCGCCGGTGCCGATGATCAGCGGCAGCAGCGCCTGCTTCCCGCCCGAGAACGGCGCGATGACCTGGCCGTCACGCTCGATGACCGAAAGCGAATCGCCCTGCTGCCAAAGCGCGAAAGGCTCACGCTCCTCGACGCGCACCTCCAGCGTATGCGGATAGACCTTGCGCACCGCCGCGACCTCGACCCAGGGCAGCGTCCTGATCCGCTCGCGCGCGGCCTCGGCATCAAAGCCTATCAGCGAGGTCCAGCCGTCGAGCTCCAGCCGGTCCAGTATGTCGATCTCGGAGGTTTCGTGGTTGCCGACCACCTTGATCTGATCGACCGCGAAACCGGTGCGCGCGGTTATGCCCTGGACGACGCCGTCGACCTGTCCGCCAAGATAGGCGCCATAGGCGGTGCTCGACGCGATCAGCACAGCCGAAAGGATTGCCGCGGAAAAAGGCGGCGCGGTGAATTCACCCCCGCCAAGA
>NZ_RZOF01000065.1:0-22609 GCF_003998955.1 Mesorhizobium sp. M4B.F.Ca.ET.017.02.2.1
CGGCGATGACATTGCCACCCTTGCCGATGCGGCGCACCTTCTTGGCATTGCCCTTCATGATGGTCTGGCCGAGGCTGACCTGGCCGTCGCCGGCGATCACGACCTTGCTGCCCTTGCGCACGGTGACGATGGTCGTGGCGTGCATGGTCAGTTCATTCGACATTTTCTGCTCCGATTCGCGCGATCCCAATGAGGCGATTGGCGCGGTACGAGGGACTTTGATCGGCCATATGTATGCATGGGGTGGGCGATTGCAAACGACATGCCGGCCAGCCCGATACCCTATGGGAATGGCAACTGGCAATCGCCGGATCATGCTGCTAGAAGGCTCTCGATTTCAAGCATATGGGCGTTTGCGGCCTGTGCGCTCCCGCACGCCATGAACCTCCCGGACAAGGATAGATCATGCCGACGCGTTCCGCCGAAGCCAGCCGCAAGACCAAGGAAACCGACATCTCGGTGTCGGTCCATGTCGACGGCACCGGCAAGTCCGACATTGCGACGGGCGTCGGCTTCTTCGACCATATGCTCGACCAGTTGTCGCGTCATTCGCTGATCGACATGACGGTGAAGGCAAAGGGCGACCTCCACATAGACGACCACCACACGGTCGAGGACACCGGCATCGCGCTCGGCCAGGCGCTGGCCAAGGCGCTCGGCGAGCGGCGCGGCATCATGCGCTATGCCTCGATCGACCTCGCCATGGACGAGACGCTGACCAGAGCGGCAATCGACGTCTCCGGCCGGCCGTTCCTGGTCTGGAACGTCTCCTTCTCGTCGCCCAAGATCGGCACGTTCGACACCGAGCTGGTGCGCGAGTTCTTCCAGGCGCTGGCGCAGAACGCCGGCATCACGCTGCATGTGACCAATCATTACGGCGCCAACAACCACCACATCGCCGAGACCTGCTTCAAGGCGGTGGCGCGGGCGCTGCGTTCCGCGCTCGAGCGCGATCCGCGCCAGCCGGACGCGGTTCCGTCCACCAAGGGATCTTTGAAGGGATAGGCGATGGCCATCTATGTCGTGATGGAGCCGCCGGGCCGCGGTGAACGATCCGATGGAACGGTCTTTGTCCGCGACGGTTTCGCCTGGCTGGGCTTCCTCGTGCCGCCGCTGTGGCTCGCCTGGAACCGGCTGTGGATCGAGGCGGCGCTGACCTTCGTCGTCATGGCCATCCTGTCGATGCTTGGCGAGAAGCTTGGACTTGCCTGGGCGGGCTCGGCCCTGTCGCTGCTGGTCTCGCTCTATGTCGGGCTGGAAGGGCAAGGGCTGCGCATCGCGGCGCTACGCCGCCGCGGCTGGCACGAATGGGGCGTCGTCGAGGCCGACAGGCTGGACGGCGCCGAGACGCGTCATGCGCTGGAGACCGACGTGCCGCCAGGCGAGCAGCCGCCCGTGCCGCGCATCGTGCCCGACGCCAATCTGGCACGGCCGGCGCAGACCGGTATGGCTCTGGGGCTCACCCACACGCCGGGAAGGCCCTGACATGCGGGTTGCGATCATCGATTACGGGTCGGGCAATCTGCGCTCGGCCACCAAGGCCTTCGAGCGCGCCGCGCGCGAGGCGGGCATTGCCGCGACAATCGAGCTCACCGCCGATGCCGAGCGGGTCCGCACCGCCGACCGCATCGTGCTGCCCGGCGTCGGCGCTTATGCCGACTGCGCGGCCGGCCTCAAGGCCGTCAGCGGCATGTGGGACGCGGTGGAAGAGGTGGCGATCGTCAAGGGCCGGCCGTTCCTCGGCATCTGCGTCGGCATGCAGCTGATGTCGGAACGCGGGCTGGAAAAGACCGTCACCAAGGGCTTCGGCTGGATCGCCGGCGACATCAAGGAGATCACGCCCGCCGATGCGGCGCTGAAGATCCCGCAGATCGGCTGGAACACGATCGAGCTCACGCGCAAGCATCCGGTATTCTCGGGCATCGAGACCGGGCCGAAGGGACTGCACGCCTATTTCGTCCATTCCTATCATCTGGAGGCCACGAAGCCGGACGAGGTGCTGGCGGTCGCCGACTATGGCGGGCCGGTGACGGCGGCTGTCGCGCGCGACAACCTGGTCGGCACGCAGTTCCATCCCGAAAAGAGCCAGGCCCTCGGCCTCGCCCTGATCACCAATTTCCTGCGCTGGAGGCCTTGATGAGCAAGAAGGGCTACTGGATCGCGCTGATCGACGTCCGCGATCCCGAGATCTACAAGCAATATATCGAGGCCAACGCTGTGGCATTCGCCAAATACGGTGCGAAATTCCCCGTGCGGGCCGGACGCTACACCAACCCGGAAGGGCCGACGGGCAATCGCCATGTCGTGGTCGAGTTCGAGTCCTACGAAACGGCGATCGCCTGCTACGAATCGCCGGAATACCAAGCGGCCTCGAAATATAGGCTTACCGCCTCGACCGGCCACTTTGTCATCGTCGAGGGCGCCTGACCGTGATCCTGTTTCCCGCGATCGATCTCAAGGACGGCAAATGCGTGCGCCTGAAGCACGGCGACATGGCCACGGCCACCATCTACAACGATGACCCGGCGGCCCAGGCCAAGGCCTTCGAGGAACAGGGCTTCGAGTGGCTGCACGTGGTCGACCTCAACGGCGCCTTCAAGGGCCAGAGCGTCAACAGCGCGGCTGTCGGCGCCATCCTCAAGGCAACCGCGAACCCGGTGCAGCTCGGCGGCGGCATCCGCACGCTGGAGCAGATCGAGGACTGGCTCGACCGTGGCCTGGCACGCGTCATCCTCGGCACCGTGGCGGTGCGCGACCCCGACCTCGTCAAGCAGGCCTGCAAGACCTTTCCGGGCAAGATCGCCGTCGGTATCGACGCCAAGGGCGGCAAGGTCGCGGTCGAGGGCTGGGCCGAAGCGTCCAGCCTCGGCGTCGTCGAGCTGGCGCAGAAATTCGAAGGCGCCGGCGTCGCCGCCATCATCTACACCGATATCGACCGCGACGGCGTGCTGACCGGGATCAACTGGGATTCGACGATCGACCTCGCCGAGGCGGTGTCGATTCCGGTGATCGCCTCGGGCGGCCTGGCCTCGATCGCCGACATCGTGCGCATGACCATGCCTGACGCGCAGAGGCTCGAAGGCGCCATTTCCGGCCGCGCGCTCTATGACGGGCGCATCGACCCGGCCGAGGCGCTGGCGATCCTGCGCGGCGAGGGCATGGAGGCAAGGCCGTGAAGGTCTCGATCATCCTGGCGTCCTACGACAGCGGCCACTATCACGGCGGCTGCGGCCAGGGTCCGGACGCGCTGATGGCCGGCGGCCTGGCCGACGCGCTCAAGCTTGCCGGCCACGACATCGACGTCCACGACATCGGCAGGGTGAGCGACGACGAGCAGGCGCGCGAGATCGCGACCGGCTTCGCCGTCTGCAACGCCGTCTCGGGCGAGGTGCGCATCGCCCTCGACAATGGACGGTTTCCCGTCGTGCTCGCCGGTAACTGCCTGAGCAGCGCAGGCGCCGTGGCCGGCCAAGGCTCCGACGCCATCATCTGGGCCGACCAGCATGGCGACATCAACACGCCGGACACTTCCACCTCGGGATTTCTCGACGGCATGGCGCTGGCGACGGTACTGGGCCTCTGCTGGCGGCCGATGACGGCGCAGATCCCCGGCTTCAAGCCGATCGATCCCGCCCGTGCGGTGCTCGTCAATGCGCGCGACCTCGACCCGGCGGAAAAAGACCGTCTGGAAAAGCTCCCCGTGATCCGGGCGGAATGTCCGGGCTGGGCCGGGGCGGCCGAAAAGCTGAAGGCCGCCGGCGCAAGCCGTGTCCACATGCATATCGACCTCGACGTGCACGATCCCGAAGAGCTGCAGGCGAACCGCTTCGCGACGCCCGGCGGTCCCGCTCCGGAGCAGGTGCGCCGCGCCATGTGCGGCATGGCCGGCCTGCTGCCCGTCGCCGGCCTCACCATCTCCGCCTATGATCCGGCCTTCGATGCCAAGGGCGAGGTGCCGCCGCTGGTCGGTGAACTGCTGGTCGACCTGCTGGCGACATTGGAGAAGAGCTGATGCTGAAGGCACGCGTCATTCCTTGCCTCGACGTCAAGAACGGCCGCGTCGTCAAGGGCGTCAACTTCGTCGACCTCATCGATGCCGGCGATCCGGTCGAGGCGGCTAAGGCCTATGACGCGGCCGGCGCCGACGAGCTCTGCTTCCTCGACATCACCGCCTCGTCGGACAACCGCGAGACCATCTTCGACGTCGTCGCCCGCACCGCCGAGCAATGCTTCATGCCGCTCACCGTCGGCGGCGGCGTGCGCCAGGTGGCCGACATAAGAAGGCTGCTTCTGGCCGGCGCCGACAAGGTGTCGATCAACACGGCAGCGGTGAAGAATCCCGATTTCGTCGCGGAAGCGGCCGACAAGTTCGGCAACCAGTGCATCGTGGTGGCCATCGACGCCAAGAAGGTCTCGGGCGCCGGCGAGGCCGACCGCTGGGAGATCTTCACCCATGGCGGGCGCGAGAAGACCGGCATCGACGCCGTCGAATTCGCCGGGCGGATGGTCGATCGCGGCGCCGGCGAGATCTTGCTTACCTCGATGGACCGCGACGGCACCAAGGCCGGCTACGACATCGCGCTGACGCGCGCGATCGCGGACGCGGTGCGCGCGCCGGTCATCGCCTCCGGCGGCGTCGGCACGCTCGACCATCTGGTGGAAGGCATCCGCGACGGCCATGCCGGTGCGGTGCTTGCCGCCTCGATCTTCCATTTCGGCACCTACACCATCGCCGAGGCCAAGGCGCATATGGCCGCTGCCGGGCTGCCGATGCGGCTGGACTCGCCGGTTCAACGGGCTTAAACGGCGAAAATGACTGAGTTTTCGCTGTCCGATCTGGAAAAGACCATCCGGGAACGCGCCCGCTCCGGCGATCCGGACTCGTGGACGGCAAAGCTGTTCGCCAAGGGCATCGACAAGGCGGCGCAGAAGCTCGGCGAGGAAGCCGTCGAGACGGTGATCGCCGCCGTGCGCGGCGACAGGCAGGGCCTCGTTTCGGAAAGTGCCGATCTTATGTATCATTGGCTGGTCGTCCTCGGCATCGCCGGCGTGCCGCTGGACGAGGTGCTGAAGGAGCTCGAGGGCCGCACCGGCCGCTCGGGGGTTGCCGAAAAAGCGTCGCGGCCCAAGGGCTGACCGTAGAGACGGATTGAGCATGATGTCGCCCGAGAACCGCTTCACACTTTTCGACATCATGCTCTAGGAGGGCAGGAAACTCGATGGATCAGCTTGCTCCTACCGAGAAATACTCCCCCTATCGTTTCTTCTCGGCCGAGCAATGGTCACAGTTCCGCGCCGACACGCCGCTGACGCTGACCGAGGACGAGATCGACCGCTTGCGGTCGTTGAACGACCCGGTCGACCTCGAGGAGGTCAAGCGCATCTATCTGTCGCTGTCGCGGCTGCTCTCGGCGCATGTCGAGGCAAGCCAGCTCCTGTTCCGGCAGCGCCAGGCCTTCTTCAACGCCCAGGACGTGGTCAAGACGCCGTTCATCATCGGCATCGCCGGCTCGGTCGCGGTCGGCAAATCGACCACGGCGCGCGTGCTCAAGGAGCTTCTGGCGCGCTGGCCGTCGAGCCCAAAGGTCGATCTGATCACCACCGACGGCTTTCTGCTGCCAAACGAGATCCTGCGCCGCGACGATCTGATGGAGCGCAAGGGCTTTCCCGACAGCTATGATGTCGGCGCGCTGCTCAGGTTCCTGTCCGGCATCAAGTCGGCGCAACGCAATGTCCGCGCGCCGGTCTATTCGCACCTGACCTACGATGTCATCCCCGGCGAGTTCGTCACCATCGATCGGCCGGACATTTTGATCTTCGAGGGCATCAACGTGCTGCAGCCGGGCAAATTGCCGAGGGACGGCAAGATCGTGCCCTTCCTGTCGGATTTCTTCGACTTCGCCATCTACATCGATGCCGACGAGAAGCTGATCCACCAGTGGTACATCCAGCGCTTCATGCGGCTGCGCGAAACCGCCTTCCGCAACCCGGACTCCTTCTTCCACCGCTATTCGCAGCTTTCGGAAGACGCCGCACGCGCCATCGCCGAGGGGCTGTGGACCAACATCAACCTGAAGAACCTGCGCGAGAACATCCTGCCGACGCGGGCGCGGGCCGACCTCATCCTGCGCAAGGGCGCCAATCACCTGGTCGAGGAGGTGGCGCTGAGGAAGCTTTGAAGCGCCGAGGCATTCCTTAAAGTCATCTTAACCGAGCTTTCCTATTGTCGGGCCCGATCCGCGGGCTGGGCAAGCAATGAACGCGCCATTCCTCCACATCGATCGACCGGCGTCGAGCGGCATCGCGCACCCGCGAACCGGGACGGCGACGGTCGCGCTGATCGTGCCGGTGCACAATGAGGAAAGCGCGATCGCGCCGTTTCTGGCGGCCGTGCGCGAACACACCGACCCGCTGAAGCAGGCCGGCGTCGCCTTCGACTTCATCTTCGTCAATGACGGCAGCAGCGACGCGACGCTCGATCGGCTGATCGAGGCGCAGCAAGCCGATCCGCGCATCCGGGTGATCGACCTGTCGCGCAATTTCGGCAAGGAAGCCGCCTTGACCGCCGGGCTCGATTGCTGCGATGCGGATGCCGCGATCCCGATGGATGCCGATCTCCAGGATCCGCCGCATGTCATTCCGCTGCTTGTCGAGAAATGGCGCGAGGGGTTCGAAGTCGTGCTCGCCAAGCGGACCAGCCGCGCCAACGACAGTTTCCTCAAGCAGCGCTCCGCGTCGATGTTCTACCGCGTTCACAACTGGATCGCGCAGCAGAAGATCCCGCAGGATGTCGGCGATTTCCGGCTCATCGACCGCCAGGTGATCGAGGCGCTGCGTTCGCTTCCCGAGCGGCGCAGGTTCATGAAAGGGCTGTTCGCCTGGGTGGGCTTCCGCTCCGCCACCGTCGAATACAGCCGCGACCAGCGCAGCGCCGGACAATCGAAGTTCTCTGGCTGGCGGCTGTGGAACTTCGCGCTGGAAGGCATCACCAGCTTCTCGAGCGCGCCGCTGGAGGTCTGGACCTATGTCGGCGCGACGATCTCGGCCTTCGCGTTCCTCTACGGCCTCCTGATCATCGCCAAGACGCTGGTTTTCGGCATCGACGTGCCCGGCTATGCTTCGCTGCTGGTCAGCGTGCTGTTCCTCGGCGGCATCCAGCTGCTCGGCATCGGCATCATCGGCCAGTATCTCGGCCGCGTCTATGCCGAGATCAAACAGCGCCCGATCTACATCGTGCGCCGCAAATACGACGGGACGCCCTGATGGAGCTCGATGCCTATCGGCGGATGGCGGCCACCGAGGACGAGCATTGGTGGTTCTGCGGGCGGCGCGCCATCGCCGAGGCGGTCATCCGCGGCCTCGGCCTGCCGCGCGAGGCCGACATCCTCGAGATCGGCGCCGGTACGGGCGGCAACATCAGGATGCTGGAGCAGTTCGGCACCGTCACGGCGGTGGAGATGAACGAGCTGGCGCGCCGGATCGCCCGCGAGAAGACGGGCCGCGACTTCCTTGCCGGCCATCTTCCCGATGGCATGCCCGCGACGCCGGCGAGCTTCGACCTCGTCTGCCTGTTCGACGTGCTGGAACATGTCGCGGAAGACGAAGCCTCGCTGGAGACGATAAGGCGAATGCTGAAGCCGGGCGGCAAGGTCGTGCTCACGGTTCCGGCGCACCAATGGCTGTGGAGCAAGCATGATGTCGGGCTGCACCACATGCGGCGCTATTCGCGCAATCTGTTGAAGACGCGCATCGAACAGGCCGGTTATCGCATCGAGAAGCTGAGCTACACCAATGCGGCGCTGTTTCCGGTGGCGGCGCTCGCCCGCCTTGCCGACCGCCTGCGGCGCTCGAACACCGCTTCCGGGCAGGCGATGCCGCCAAAGCCGATCAACAGCGCGATGAAGGCGCTGTTTTCGGCCGAAAGCCGGATCCTGCCGAACGCCGGGCTGCCGTTCGGCGTCTCGCTGCTTGCCGTGTTCGGCACGGACGCGGTCTTCGACAGGGCGCGACTGGACAGCCGGCTGGCGGCCTGACTCCGACCATGCTGAACATTCTGCGCTCCCACCGGATTTCGCGCTTCGCAGTGATCGGCGGCGCTTCGACGCTGGTCTATGCCGTTTGCGCCCTGGCGCTGTCGCGCGGCGGCACTGGAGCCGCGATGCTCCCGGCAACGGCGGCGTCCGTGGTCGCCTATGCCATTGCGGGCCTATTCTCCTATGCCGGGCACAAGTACTTCACCTTCATGTCGGCTGGCGCGCACGCCTTCGAACTGCCGCGCTTTGCTCTGCTCAACGCGATGGGCCTGGCGACAGCCATCGCCTTGCCGGTCGTCCTCACCGAGCGGCTGGGCATGCCCGCGGCCATCCCGATCGTGCTGACCTGCATCGTCGTGCCGCTGGTGAACTACATCGTGCTCAGGCGTTGGGTGTTCCGCGATGTCTAGAGCCGAGCCCTACGACAAGCCTTTGGCCGGATTTGCTCCCACGTCGCGACCCGTCTGGCGGATCGCGACGCCGCTTTTCCTGACATTCTTGGCTGCCGCCTATGCGGCGTGGCTGGCGATCGCCGTGGTGCCGACCAATGTCGATGTGTCGTGGCTGCTGGTGGTCTGCGAGCGGCTGTTGAACGGCGAACGGCTGAACACCGATATGCTAGAGACCAATCCGCCCTTCTCGATCTGGCTGTATATGCCGTTCGTGCTGCTGGAGAGGCTGACCGGCATAGCGGCCGAGTTCTGGCTGGCGCTCGGGATTGTCTGTCTCGGTCTGGCCAGCCTGGTGGTTTGCGCCCGGATCCTGACGCGCGCCGACCCGATCTACCGGCAGGCCGGCGCCTTCTGGGTGCTGGCGGCGGCGGCATTCATGGTTCTGTGTTTCCTGCCGGATCAGTTCGGCCAGCGCGAGCAGTTCGCGCTGATCGGCATCCTGCCCTGGCTGGCATTGCAGTGCGCGCGCCAGCGGCAGCCGGACTTCGTTGCCGGGTCGCTTGCCGAACGCATCGTGGCCGGCCTCGGCGCCGGCGTCATGGTGATGGTCAAGCCACCCCACTTCGCCCTGGCCTTCGTCGTGCCGTCGCTGTGCCTCGCCTGGCAACGGCGTTCGCCAAGGCCGATCCTCGTTACAGAAAACCTTATCGGGGCCGCGATGGCCGTTTTCTACGTGGCCAGCATCGCGATCTTCGACCGCGGCTACCTGACGGAAGTCCTGCCGCTCGTCAGGGAAGTCTACCTGCCGCTTCGCGCGCCGCTGCTCGACAATCTGGAGAACTGGCCGAAGATCGTGCTGCTGCTGTCGGCCGCGATCGTTGTCGGGACGGGAGGGTTGAGGCATGTGCATTGGGATACAAGGATCGCGCTGGCAAGCGCGCTCGGCCTGGTCCCCGCCTTCCTGCTGATGGGCAAGGGATGGCCGAACCACGCCCTGCCGATGGTCGCGATCACGGCAATCGCGTTCGGCCTGCAGCTTCTGCGGTTCGGCGATTTCCCCAAGGCAGGGATGGTTCGCAAAGCCGCGCTGATGTTCGGTTGCGTGCTGCTGCTGCAAGCGACGACCAGGGCGCAGTATGACGCGCTGACCAGGGACAGCGGACCGATCGAGCGATCCGTCGCGGCGATCCGCGGCAGCTTCGACCATCCGACGATCGTATCGATTGCCTCCCAGATGCAGGCCGCCTTCCCCCTGACCCGGTTGGTCGGCGGCAGGTTCGTGTCGCGCAACCCCGGCGCCTGGATGGTCTCCAGCGCCCAGAAACTGGTGGACAGGACCGATGACCCCGAACAGAAGCTGAGACTGGAGACAATCCGCGATCGGGCGATCGGCGACTTTGCCGCCGAGATAGCGGCAAAGCAGCCCGACATCGTGCTGGCAGGCCCGGCAGGCAATCCGTCCTGGGATGCGCTCATGCACGGCGACAAGCGGATCGCTTCTGCCTTGCGCAATTACCGTGTGCTGCATGCGGAGCCGGCAATCACCGTCTACCGGCGCATCCAAAGATGAAGGATACGGCGCTCAGAACGCCGCGATGGCCGCCTCGGGGCGATTGACGGTCGCTGTCTGCATGGCCGCCACCGGCCGGGAATCGGCCGGGATCAGCTTGCGAGCCACGACATAGACGATGAGGGTGACGATGGCGCTGACATAGCCGTCGATCGCATAATGCCAGGCGAGGTAAACCGAGCTGGCCGCGACGAAGGCGACATAGACGAACGCCAGCGCACCCAGATAGCGGTTGAACTCGCGCAGGAACAGCGCGTTCAGCATCGCCAACCCGACATGCACGCTCGGGAACGCCGAAATGCCCGAGCCAAAGCCGGTCTGCCTGGCCTCGTGCAGCGTCCACAGATACTGCTGATAGGAAACGGCGGAGTTGCGCGACGCGGCGCCATGGGCCAGGAACGCAAGCTGTTCGCCAAACCGGGCCACGTCTCCCGTGACCGAGCCATAGAACGCCGGGCCCGCCGACAGGAACAGCGCCGCCAGCACGTTGCCGACGACGATCCAGACGGCCATGAAGCAGGCCAGGTAGCGCGTGCGAACCGATGCCACCATGGGCGACGTCGCGACAAAGAACAGGGCGCCGAAATTGAGCAGGAACCAGAACACGTTGTAGTTCCACTCGATTGCCGCGCGGACCGAATCGTTTTCGGCCACGGCGTAAAGCCAGCGCCACGGATCGGTGCCAAAATGCAGGAAGGCGTCGATGTTGGCTTGCGCCACGTCGAACGGAAAACCGTCCTGCCAGACCGGCATGCCGTTCTTCACCGAGGTGAACGTGCCTTGGAAGATCATCAGCGCCATAAGCAGGCTCAGCCCGGAGAACGCGTAGGCCAACCGCGTCGTGGAAAAGATCCGTTTCGCGGCAAGACGGCGCCGGGGGCCGAAGCGGCGGACGATCAGGATGAGGTCGATAAGGATAGCAAAAGCCGGCAATATCAGACAGTTAAGCAGAGTCCATCTGCCGTAGTAAATCGAATAGGCGGTGCGGTCGTCAGCGCCTATCGCATGCAGGAAGACCAGTCCCGCCAACGTATAGATGACGATGCTCAGATAAAGGCCCGAATCCCTGCGAACGAGCTGAATTGCCCCGCAGACGATCGTCCACAGGTGACGGATAACCAAACCGCTCTCATTCATTGCCCGACCCCACATCGCAGCGCCTTGGCGTATTTATGAAAAAAGTCTGTAGATTCGGTTAGCGGGCGTGCATCGTCACCCGCCGCAACGTCAGATTGATACGGCCGCCATTCTTCAGCAGCGCCGAGGTCGACGGGTAGATGCGGTCGACGCCGTGGAAGCAAAGGCGGCCCTCGCCGCCGAGCACGACGACGTCGCCGCTTTTCAGCCGGAAGGATTTTGTGCCGCCTTCGCGCGTGGTCTGGCCGACCCTGAACAGGCAATCGTCGCCGAGCGACACGGAGACGACGGGCGCGGCGAAATCTTCCTCGTCGCGGTCCTGGTGCAGGCCCATCCTGGCGTCGCTCGAATAGAAATTGACGAGACAGGCCTGCGGCGGATGCGGATAGGCCGCAACCTCCTGCCATACTTTCAGCAAGGCCTCCGGGATCGGCGGCCAGGGCAGTCCTGAGACCGGATGCGTCGGCTGATAGCGGTAGCCACGCTCCTTGTCGGTGACCCAGCCGAGCGGGCCGCAATTGGTCATGCGCACGCTCATTTCCTTGCCGGTGCGCGGCATGGCCGGCACGAACAAGGGCGCAGCCTGCACCACCGCCCTGATCTCTTCGACCAGCGCTTCCTGCGCTGGGCGCGGCAGGTAGCCGGGCATGTGGCGGACACCCTTGGGCAAAACGAGCATGGGATTTCCGTTCGATCCGGTTAACGCGCCCGAGCATGCCACCGATGGGGAAAGTCGGCGACCCGAAAGCGGCCAGCGCGGTCTTCGCCGGCCCGTCTCAGTCGTTCTCGACCCGGCCGCGCAGCTTCTTCACCGTGGAGCGCCCGGCCTTGGTCTTGAGGCGGCGCTCGATGGCGCCTTTCGACGGCCTGGTCTTCTTGCGCGGCGGCGGCGGCGGCTCGGCCGCCTTGGCGACCAGCGCGGTCAGCCTCGCCCGCGCATCGGCCCGGTTCTGCTCCTGGGTGCGGAAGCGTCCGGCCTCGATGACGACGACGCCATCCTTGGTGGCGCGCTGGCCGGCAAGCTTGATGGTGCGCTCGCGCACCCGCTCCGGCAGGCCCTCGGCGTTGGCGGCATCGAAGCGCAGTTGCACGGCGGTGGCCACCTTGTTGACGTTCTGGCCGCCGGGACCCGAGGAACGGATGAAATCCTCGTGCAGATCGCCGGGATGGATCACCACATTGTCGGCAATGATGATTTTGTCGTCTGAAGCCATGCCGCAGTCATGACGCGGCGGCGTGAAAAAGAAAAGACCCGGCGGAAAGCCGGGTCTTGGACAGAAAGACTATAGCCGCAACGACTATTCGGCCGCTTCCTGCAGGCGCGGCGCGGCACCCATGATGGTCGCGTCGACATGCGGCTCGAACTTCTCGAAATTGGCGGCGAACATGCCGACCAGCCTCGCCGCCTGGCGGTCGTAGGCCGGCTTGTCGGCCCAGGTCGAGCGCGGATCGAGGATGGCGCGCTCGACGCCGGCGACCGCCACCGGCACCGCGAAGCCGAAATTGGCGTCGGTGCGGAAATCGGCCGTCTTCAGCGAGCCGTCGAGCGCGGCGGAGAGCAGCGCCCGCGTCACCTTGATCGGCATGCGGCGACCGGTGCCGTAAGCGCCGCCGGTCCAACCAGTATTGACCAGCCAGCAATCGGCGCCATGGCCGGCGATCAGCTCGCGCAGCAGATTGCCGTATTCCGACGGGTGGCGCGGCATGAACGGCGCGCCGAAACAGGTCGAGAAGGTCGCTTCCGGCTCGGTGACGCCCTTTTCGGTGCCGGCGACCTTGGCCGTATAGCCGGAGAGGAAATGGTACATCGCCTGCGCCGGGGTCAGTTTCGCGATCGGCGGCATCACGCCGAAGGCGTCGGCGGTCAGCATGATGATGTTTTTGGGATGACTGGCGCGGCCGGTCTTCGAGGCATTGGGGATGTAGTCGAGCGGATAGGCGCAGCGCGTGTTTTCGGTCAGGCTGCCGTTGTCGAAATCCGGCACGCGGTCGGCGCCGAGCACGACATTTTCCAGCACGGTGCCGAAGCGCTGCGTGGTGGCGAAGATCTCCGGCTCTGCCTCGGCCGAGAGCCTGATCGTCTTGGCGTAGCAGCCGCCCTCGAAGTTGAAGATGCCGTGCGGGCCCCAGCCGTGCTCGTCATCGCCGATCAGCGTGCGCGACGGATCGGCCGACAGCGTCGTCTTGCCGGTTCCGGAGAGGCCGAAGAACACCGCCGCGTCGCCCGCCGGGCCTTCATTGGCCGAGCAGTGCATCGGCATCACGCCCTTGGCCGGCAGCAGATAGTTGAGGGCGGTGAACACCGACTTCTTCATCTCGCCGGCATAGGAGGTGCCGCCGATCAGCACGATCATGCGCGTCAGATCGACGGCGATCACCGTTTCGGTGCGGGTGCCGTGGCGGGCCGGGTCGGCGCGGAACGAGGGCAGGTCGATGATCGTCATCCCCGGCACGAAATGCGCGAGCTCCGACGCCTCGGGGCGGATCAGGAGATTGCGGATGAACAGCGAATGCCAGGCGAATTCGGTGACGACCCGGGTCGGCAGCTTCAGATCCGAATCGGCGCCGCCGACCAGATCCTGAACATAGAGGTCCTTGTTCGCCGCATGGGCGTGGAAATCTGCCAGCAGCGCATCGAACTGCGCCGGCGAGATCGCCTTGTTGTTGTCCCACCAGACATGCGGTTCGGTGGCGCCGTCGCGCACGACGAATTTGTCCTTGGGCGAGCGTCCCGTATGCTGGCCGGTCTCGGCGACGAGGGCGCCATGGGCGGTGAGCCTGGCCTCGCCGCGGCGGATCGCTTCCTCGTACAGCGCGGCGGCGCCGAAGTTATAGCGTACCGTGCCCGTGGTCTTCAGATCGAGGGGGCATGCGGGATTGCGTTTGCCGGCTTCCGACATCAAGGGTTCCTTCTACGTTTGCCGCATCTGGCTTTGCTTTGCCGCGTCTGGCCGGCGGATGACCGGCGCCCCGATGCCGGGGCTGAGAGGGTCAGAACCAGAAAACCCGAATGATATCAAATCTTTAATCGATTTAAAAAATTTGAAAGTTGTTTAAATCGTTTATATGTGCAAAAAATCACAGTGGTTGCCCAAAGGATTGGCAAACCTTGTTCGTCCAATCCGCGTAGGGGTGCGAATGCGGCCGCCGGCACGCTGTGCGTGACACTGCGCGGAGCCTATGCCACATTTTGTACCTAATTTGTCCTGCAAAAGCCCCTTCTCGACGAAAGAAGGGACAGCTCATGAGGGAGCCGCTTGAAATGGCAACAATCGCGCTTGTCGACGACGACCGCAATATCCTGACGTCGGTGTCGATCGCCCTCGAATCCGAGGGCTATCGCGTCGAAACCTACACGGATGGTGCGTCGGCGCTGGAAGGCCTGGCGGCGCGGCCGCCGAATCTCGCCATCCTCGACATCAAGATGCCGCGCATGGACGGCATGGAACTCTTGCGCCGGATGCGTCAGAAATCCGACCTGCCGGTGATCTTCCTGACCTCCAAGGACGACGAGATCGACGAGCTCTTCGGCCTCAAGATGGGCGCCGACGACTTCATCCGCAAACCGTTCTCGCAGCGCCTGCTGGTCGAGCGGGTGCGCGCGGTGCTGCGCCGCACCAGCGCCCGCGAGGCCGCCGCCAAGCAGCCCAGCCAGCAGGCCCGCTCGCTGGAGCGCGGCCAGCTGGTGATGGACCAGGAGCGGCATACCTGCACCTGGAAGGGCGAGCCGGTGACGCTGACGGTCACCGAATTCCTCATCCTGCATTCGCTGGCGCAGCGTCCTGGGGTGGTAAAAAGCCGTGATGCGCTGATGGATTCGGCCTATGATGAACAGGTCTATGTCGACGATCGCACCATCGACAGCCACATCAAGCGGCTGCGCAAGAAGTTCAAGGCCGTCGACGACGACTTCGAAATGATCGAAACCCTTTACGGAGTCGGATACCGGTTCCGCGAAGCGTAAGTTGATGCATGCCGCTCGACGGTGTACGGCGGTTTGGGTCAACGACATGCGTAGGAACAGGCCGGGAGCTGCTATTCGATGGCAGTGGACGTAGAGCGGAACAGAAGGGCGGGCGCCGTCAGGCGGCCGTCCAGGATGCTGCCCGCATTCCTGTCGAAGATCACCGTGCCGATGCGCCGTTTCCTCGGCCATCACATCTTCTCCAGCCTGACCCGCCGCATCCTGTTCCTCAACCTTGCCGGCCTGGCGGTGCTGGTTACCGGCATCCTCTATCTCAACACCTTCCGCGACGGGCTGATCGATGCCCGCGTCGAAAGCCTGATGACGCAGGGCGAGATCATCGCCGGCGCGATCGCGGCGTCGGCGACGGTGGAGACCGATTCGATCAGCATCGATCCGGAAAAGCTGCTCGAGCTGCAGGCGGGCGAGAGCCTGGGCCCCGGTTCCGACCAGCTCGACAATCTCGACTTCCCGATCAACCCTGAGCGGGTCGCGCCGGTGCTGCGGCGGCTGATCTCGCCGACGCGCACGCGCGCCCGCATCTACGACCGCGACGCCAACCTGCTGCTCGATTCGCGCCATCTCTATTCGCGCGGCCAGATCCTGCGCTACGACCTGCCGCCGGTCGACGACGAGCAGCCGGGCATCGTCGAGCGTGTCGAAAAGTTCGTCTTCGACTTCTTCCGCAACAAGGACCTGCCGGTCTACCACGAGCAGCCCGGCGGCAACGGCGCGGCGTTTCCGGAAGTGGTCAAGGCGCTGACCGGCAGCCCCTCGACCATCGTGCGCATCAGCGAGCAGGGCGAGCAGATCGTCTCCGTCGCCGTCCCGATCCAGCGCTTCCGTGCCGTGCTCGGCGTGCTGATGCTGTCGACCGAAGGCGGCGACATCGACAAGATCGTCTCCGCCGAGCGCAAGGCGATCCTGCGCGTCTTCGGCATTGCGGCACTTGTCACCGCCATCCTGTCGATGCTCCTCGCCTCGACCATCGCCAACCCGTTGCGCCGGCTTTCCGCCGCCGCCGTCAGGGTGCGGCGCGGCGTCAAGAACCGCGAGGAAATCCCCGACTTCTCCGACCGCCAGGACGAGATCGGCAATTTGTCGATCGCCGTCCGCGACATGACCAACGCGCTCTATGCCCGCATCGAGGCGATCGAGAGCTTCGCCGCCGACGTCTCGCACGAACTGAAGAACCCGCTGACGTCACTGCGCAGCGCCGTGGAGACGCTGCCCCTGGCGAAGAACGAGAATTCGCGCGGGCGGCTGATGGAGATCATCCAGCACGACGTGCGGCGGCTCGACCGGCTGATCACCGACATTTCCGATGCATCGCGCCTCGACGCCGAGCTGGCGCGCGAGGATGCGGGAACGGTCGACCTCAAGACCTTCATCACCGACCTCGTCGCCGTCTCGCGCGAGACGACGCGCAACAAGAAGGCGGTCGAGATCGAGCTCAAGGTGGCCAAGCTGCCGCAAGGCGTCAAAGGCTATGTCGTCACCGGCCATGACCTGCGGATCGGCCAGGTGATCACCAATCTGATCGAGAATGCCCGCTCCTTCGTTCCCGAGGAGCATGGCCATATCACCATCTCGCTGGCGCGCGCCGGCAAGCTCAACATCGTCACCGTTGACGACAATGGGCCGGGCATCAGGGCCGACAACATCGACCGCATCTTCGAGCGTTTCTACACCGACCGTCCGGCCGGCGAGGCCTTCGGCCAGAATTCCGGCCTTGGCCTGTCGATCAGCCGGCAGATCGTCGAGGCGCATGGCGGCACGCTGACGGCGGAAAACATCCCCGGCACCAAGCCCGGCGAGATCAAGGGCGCGCGCTTCGTGGTGACGCTGCCGGCCGAAGCTTGACTTCCGACGCCATCATGTCCGATCCCGCCGCGAAGCCCGAAAACATCCACGGAACCGCTATCCTGATCGGCGAGCGCGGCGTCCTCATCACCGGAGCGTCCGGCGCCGGCAAGACGACGCTGGCGTTGACGCTGATCGACCATTGCCGCGCGCGCGGCCTGTTTTCACGGCTGGTCGGCGACGACAGGCTGCTGGCCATGGCGCATGGCGGGCGGCTGGTCTGCCGCGTGCCGGCGACCATCGCCGGCCTCGCCGAGGTGCCCGGCTTTATTCCGCGGCCGCTGCCATTCGAGCCGGGCGCGGTGATCGACCTCAATGTGCGGCTGGTGCCACAGGCGGAAATGGCGCGTTTCCAGGAGGAAATCCGCGAACCGGTCGCCGGCTGCCCGGTGCCGCGCGTCGACCTTGCCGAGCGCAATGCGGCGACCGCCCTGCCGGCCGTGATGGCGCGGCTCTCCATCGCGCCTTTTCTATGATCCGCTTCGGCTTTTTTGCTGCAATGCGTCAAAATGGCCCGGGCCGGCGCAATTTTGGGCTTGTCAACGCGCCGCGCGTCGACAAGATAGCGCTCCCGCCGCCTGGAATGGCTGGCGAGCATAAAATACGCCTGTGAAGCGGCGATGACGGGAGCCACCAAAGAATGATCGGACTCGTGCTCGTGACGCACGGTCAGCTGGCCACGGAGTTCCGACATGCCGTGGAACATGTCGTCGGGCCGCAGGACAATTTCGAAACCGTGGCGATCGGCGCCGAGGACGATATGGAGCAGCGCCGCCGCGACATCGTCGACGCCGTGGCGCGCGTCGACACCGGCGCCGGCGTCATCGTCTTGACCGACATGTTCGGCGGCACGCCCTCGAACCTTGCCATCTCGGTGATGGAATCCGGCCGCATCGAGGTCATCGCCGGCATGAACCTGCCGATGCTGATCAAGCTTTCCTCGATCCGCAAGGGCGACAACATGGCCGCCGCGCTCGACGAGGCGCAGGCCGCGGGGCGCAAATACATCAACGTCGCCAGCCAGCTCCTGAGCAGCAAATGAACGCGCTGTCGCCGGAACAAGACCAGCTCGTGCGTGATTTTCCGATCATCAACCAGCGCGGCCTGCATGCGCGCGCCTCGGCGAAATTCGTCCAGGTCGCCAGCAGCTTCGATGCCGCCATCCATGTCGAGAAGGACGGCGTCACGGTCGGCGGAACCTCGATCATGGGCCTGATGATGCTGGCGGCAAGCCCGGGCTATTCGATCCGCGTCACCGCCAGCGGCCCGCAAGCGCTGCAGGCCATTGACGCGCTGGAGCAGCTGGTCGCCGGGCGCTTCGGCGAGGAATGCTGACGACGAGCTTTTTGTCTTCATGCATGTCGTTACCCCAAAACCGCTGCACACTTTTGGGCGACATGCATCGGTGCAAAGACATGCACGAATAAAGATTTCTTTATATCCCATTGTCGTTTGGATGCCGATCTGCTAGTCAGGCCGGCAATCCGCGCCCTTCCACGCGCCGTCAGGCGCCGGCGCGTGTCACAGACAAATCACACCGGAGCACTGCCATGACGGGTAGCAAGGACTATGTGGTCGCCGACATTTCGCTTGCCGGCTGGGGCCGCAAGGAGATCGAGATCGCCGAAACCGAAATGCCGGGCCTGATGGCCTGCCGCGAGGAGTTCGGCGACAAGAAGCCGCTCAAGGGCGCGCGCATCACCGGCTCGCTGCACATGACGATCCAGACCGCGGTTCTGATCGAGACGCTGAAGGCGCTGGGCGCCGACATCCGCTGGGCCTCGTGCAACATCTTCTCGACCCAGGACCATGCCGCGGCGGCGATCGCCGAAGCCGGTATTCCGGTGTTCGCCATCAAGGGCGAGACGCTCGAGGACTATTGGGAATACACCGACAAGATCTTCCAGTGGGCCGATGGCGGCACCTCCAACATGATCCTCGACGATGGCGGCGACGCCACCATGTACATCCTGATCGGCGCCCGCGCCGAGGCCGGCGAGGATGTGCTGTCCAACCCGGGCAGCGAGGAGGAAGAGATCCTGTTCGCCCAGATCAAGAAGCGCCTGAAGGCCTCGCCCGGCTTCTTCACCAAGCAGAAGGAAGCGATCCGCGGCGTCACCGAGGAGACGACCACCGGCGTCAACCGCCTCTACCAGCTGCAGAAGAAGGGCCTGCTGCCGTTCCCGGCGATCAACGTCAACGATTCCGTCACCAAGTCGAAGTTCGACAACAAATACGGCTGCAAGGAATCGCTGGTCGACGGCATCCGCCGCGGCACCGACACGATGATGGCCGGCAAGGTCGCGGTCGTCTGCGGCTATGGCGATGTCGGCAAGGGCTCGTCGGCCTCGCTGAAGGGCGCCGGCGCCCGCGTCAAGGTCACCGAGGTCGATCCGATTTGCGCGCTGCAGGCGGCGATGGACGGTTTCGAGGTGGTCACGCTCGAGGACGCGGCGCCGACCGCGGACATCGTCATCACCACCACCGGCAACAAGGATGTCGTCACCCTCGACCACATGCGGTCGATGAAGGACATGGTGATCGTCGGCAACATCGGCCACTTCGACAACGAGATACAGGTGGCGTCGCTGCGCAACCTGAAATGGACCAATGTCAAGCCGCAGGTCGACATGATCACCTTCCCGGACGGCAAGCGGATGATCCTGTTGTCCGAAGGCCGGCTGCTCAATCTCGGCAACGCCACGGGCCATCCGAGCTTCGTCATGTCGGCGTCCTTCACCAACCAGGTGCTGGCGCAGATCGAGCTCTACTCGAAGCACGGCCAGTACCAGAACCAGGTCTATGTGCTGCCGAAGCATCTCGACGAGAAGGTCGCGCGCCTGCATCTCGATAAGCTCGGCGCCCGCCTGACCGAACTGTCAGGCGAGCAGGCCGCCTATATCGGCGTGACGCCGCAAGGGCCGTTCAAGCCGGAACACTACCGCTATTAACCAAAACGAAAATAACCACTAGATATTGAAGCCGGGCGATTGACTTTCGCCCGGCTTTATTTTTGCGCCGAATGATTCTTCACGCCGATTCCAGCAGGCGTTATTGTTGTGATTCGCGGTCCGGGGGACGAGGGCCGGGATACGCAATCTGGGCGGTCTTGCATTCAGGCGGCGAAGAGGACCAAGACATGCCGGGGGAAAACCCGCCTCGTGCGGGACAGGCCGTTTCCGGCGGCCAAAGCGATTCGGTGAGATCGGGCTCCGCCGTCAGGGGCGGGCGTTTGCTGCGGCGTGCCGGCGCCCGCATGGCGGCGTTGCTTGCCGGCTCGGCGCTTTGCAGCCCGTTGCTTGGCCTTGCGGCGCATGCCGAAGCCGGCGTCGCGCAATCGGCCGGACTCTCAGTCAGCACGGTCGAGGTCATGCAGCTCGCCATGTTCGCCGGGGTGATGGGGGCCGCCCTTGTCTCGGCCATCTTCCTGATCCGCGAAAGAGCCCGCACGTCGGCTCAGAACGCCGAGCTGAGGACCCGCATCGCCGACGTCAACGCGGCGCTGCAGCGCTCCGAGGCGCTGCTCAATCTGCGCGACCAGCGCGTCGTGGTGTGGGCTTCCGAGAACAAGAAGCCGGAGCTCATCGGGACATTGCCGCTGGAGAGCGGCGCACCCGAGGACCGCGCCGCCTTCCTCGCCTTCGGCCGCTGGCTGATGCCGCGTTCGGCCGCCGCGCTCGAGCATGCCGTGGCGGCGTTGCGGGAAAAGGCAAGGACTTTCGATCTCGTCATCGAGACGCAGGCCGGGGTGCCGCTCGAGGTGCAGGGCCGCAAGAGCGCGGCGCATGTGCTGGTGCGCTTCGTCTCGCTGTCTGAAACGCTGCGCGGCCAGGCAAGGCTGAAGATCGAGAACCAGCGGCTCAGCGCCGACTACGACACCATGCTTGGCCTGCTCGACGCGCTGAAGATGCCGACATGGCTGCGCGCCGCCGACGGGCGGCTGAAATGGGTCAACCGCGCCTATGCTGAAGCGGTCGAGGCGCCAAATGCCGAAGCCGCGGTGCGCGAGGCCAAGGAGTTCCTCGGCGGCCAGGCGCGCGAACAGATCGCCGAGCAGCACAAGGCGCGGCCGGTGTTCGAGCAGACGCTGTCGACCGTGATCGAAGGCGATCGCCGCATGTTCTCGGTGACCGATTTCGCCGGTGCCGACGGCTCGGCCGGGCTTGCCTGCGACACCAGCGCCACCGAAACCATCCGCGGCGAGTATGAGCGCACGGTGCGCAGCCACGCCGACACGCTCGACCAGCTCAACACCGCGGTCGCCATCTTCGACGCCAACGAGAAGCTGCGTTTCTTCAACCAGGCGTTCCAGAAACTGTGGAACCTCGACAGCGGCTTCCTGCACAGCGCACCGGACAATGCCCTGCTGCTCGACCGGCTGCGCAGCGAGGGCAAGATCGCCGAACAGCCGGAGTGGCGGCGCTGGAAGGAAGGCCTGCTCGGCGCCTATCGCGCGGTCGAATCGCAGGAGCACTGGTGGCACCTGCCGGACGGCAAGACCATTCGCGTGGTGGCCAATCCGCAGCCCAAGGGCGGCGTGACCTGGGTGTTCGAGAACCTGACCGAGAAGATGGATCTCGAAAGCCGCTACCAGACGGCGGTGCGCGTCCAGGGCGAAACGCTGGACAATCTCGCCGAAGGTGTCGCGGTGTTCGGTCCGGACGGGCGGCTGCGGCTGTCGAACCCGGCTTTCGTGGCGCTGTGGGGACTGGACCAGGACGTGGTCAAGCCCAATGTCCATGTCTCGGCGATCCGCGACCTCTGCGACCGGCGGGCCAAGGACAGCCCGTGGGGCGGCTTCGTCGCCGCCATCACCGGTTTCGACGACGAACGCCGCGACCGCCATGGCCAGAGCGAGCTCGTCAACGGCACGGTGCTCAGCTACGCCGTCATCCATCTGCCCAACGGGCAAGTGATGATGACCTTTGTCGACGTCACTGACAGCGTCAATGTAGAGCGGGCGCTGAAGGACAAGAACGAGGCGCTGGAGCGGTCCGACCAGCTGAAGAACGAGTTCGTGCAGCACGTTTCCTACGAACTGCGCTCGCCGCTGACCAACATCATCGGCTTCACCGAGCTGCTGTCGCTGCCCGCGACAGGGCCGCTGACGCCGAAGCAGCGCGAATATGTCGAGCATGTCGGCTCGTCCTCCTCGGTGCTGCTCACCATCGTCAACGACATACTGGATCTCGCCACCGTCGATGCCGGCATCATGCAGCTCGACATCTCCGAGGTCAGCGTCGACCGGACGATCGCCGCCGCCGCCGAGCTGGTCGCCGACCGGCTGGAGGAGCACTCGATCACGCTCAAGGTCGACGCCGCGGCGGCGCCGAAGAGCTTCCATGGCGACGAGACCCGCATCCGCCAGATCCTCTACAATCTCCTGAGCAACGCCGCGAACTACGCGCCGGAAGCAAGCACGGTCACCCTCGCCTGCCGCCAGCTCGCCGAGGGCGTGGAATTCTCCGTCCACGACGACGGACCCGGCATGCCGCCGGATGTGCTGGATTCGGTGTTCCGCCGCTTCGAGCCGCGGACCAATGGCGGACGCCGGCGCGGCGCCGGGCTCGGCCTGTCGATCGTCAAGAGCTTTGTCGAATTGCATGGCGGCAGCGTCCGCATCGAGACCGGCAAGGACCAGGGCACCACC
>NZ_RZOF01000660.1:0-876 GCF_003998955.1 Mesorhizobium sp. M4B.F.Ca.ET.017.02.2.1
GCCTGGCCGGGCTTGCCGAGGGCGGGCTGGTCGCCGTCGCCACCGAGCTGATCGCCCGGTCGCGCCGGGCCGAGCGCATCGGCGGCTATTTCGTCACCGTGCAGACCTTGGCGCAATGCGCGCTGGCGCTGACCCTGGCGCTCTATGTCGTCCCGGTCGCCGGCGCGTCCGGCGGCTTCCTCGCCCTCGGCGTGGTCTGCCTCGCCTCGCTGGCGGTCGCCTGGATCGTGCCGGACGACTATGCCGACCTGCCGAAGGAAGAGCATTTCGCCAATGTGCTGACGCCCGGATCGATCGCCGCGCTGCTCTCGATCTTCTGCTACTTCATGTTCTTCGGCGCGATCTGGGCCTTCCTCGAGCCGCTCGGGGCGCAGTTCGGCATCGACGGCCGCACGGTCGGCCTGATGGTGTCGGCAAGCCTCGCCGCTCAGGTGGTAGGCGCCCTGACCGCGACGGTCTTCGAGGCGCGCCTCGACTATCGCCTGGCGATCACCGCCATCGGCGCCGTCGCTCTTGTCTGCTCCCTGATTTTCGCCAGCGGACCTGGCCTGACGATATTCTGGGTCGCCGCTTTGGCGATGGGCTTCATCCTGCTGTTCATCGTTCCCTACCAGATCCGCCTGGCGATCACCGCCGACGAGACCCGCACCGCGGTGCTTCTGGTGCCGGCGGCCCAGCTCTTCGGCCTGGCGATTGGGCCGATTGCCGCCTCGCTGCTGATCGACAAGGATTTCCGGCCGGTGCCGGAATTCGCCGCCGCCAGCGCCGCCGCCAGCGTCGCGCTGCTCGGCCTGTTCATCCTCGTGACGCGGCGCCGCCGCGCCGTCGCCTGAGCGGAGAAGCGCGATGCCGAACGCCTGGAGCAACTGCTCGGGC
>NZ_RZOF01000661.1:0-850 GCF_003998955.1 Mesorhizobium sp. M4B.F.Ca.ET.017.02.2.1
ATCGAGACGAAGACGGGATCATAGCCGGCGTAGGAGACCTTGGCGGCGACATAGTTCAGCCCCCAGGAGAAGGTCAGCCCGACCATGATCGCGGCGGCCGCCATGTCGACCGCATCCCGGCGATCGAGCGCGCCGGTGGCGCCGCTCACCCCTCCTCCTCCGCGCTCTGCTCATCGAAGCCGATCAGATTCCAGCTCTGGCGCATATGCGGCGGCATCGGCGCGGTGACGTCGATGACGCCCTTGTCCGGGTGCGGGATGAGGATGCGGCGCGCATGCAGATGCAGTCGGTTCTGCATGCCGCCCGGAAAATCCCAATTGGTATCGGCCTCGAAATATTTGGGATCGCCGATGATAGGGCAGCCGATATGAGCGGCGTGGACGCGCAGCTGATGGGTGCGGCCGGTATAGGGCTCCATCTCCAGCCAGGACAGCGATTGCGCCGCTTGCTCGACGACGCGGTAGTAGGACACCGCATGGTCGGCGCCCTTCTCGCCGTGTTTGGCGATGCGCACGCGGTCGCCGTCCGGCGTCGGCTCCTTGATCAACCAGGTCGAGATCTTGTCTTCGCGCTTCGGCGGCACGCCCTTGACCAGCGCCCAGTAGGTCTTCTTGGTCTCGCGCGCCCGGAAGGCTTCCGACAGCTTCATCGCCGCAAGGCGGGTGCGGGCGACGACCAGCACGCCGGAGGTGTCGCGATCGAGCCGGTGCACCAGGCGCGGCTTCTCGCCCTTCTGGTTGCGCCAGGCCTCCAGCATGTCGTCGACATTACGGGTGACGCCGGAGCCGCCCTGCACGGCGAGCCCCGCCGGCTTGTTGAAGACGAAGACCTTCGCATCCTCGTGCAGAAG
>NZ_RZOF01000662.1:0-839 GCF_003998955.1 Mesorhizobium sp. M4B.F.Ca.ET.017.02.2.1
ACCAGGTCTTGCGTGCGCTGAGCGAGGACGGGGAACCCACGGCACCCCTCGGCGCCATCTTCCATGGCGAGGACGTCGCGCCGACGCGCTTCCTCGAAATCGACTGGAGCGCCGGTGGCGGCATCGCGCTCAGGGCCGGCAGCACCGCCAGCCATGTCGCCATGCTGGCGCGTGCGCGCGGCGTGCCAATGGTGGTCGGGCTCGGCACCTTCCCGGCCAGCCTCGCAGGCATGGCGTTGCTCGATGCCGAGCATGGCGGGATGGTGCTCTCGCCCTCACCGGCCGAGATCGACGCCTTCCGACAATCATCGTCTTCCTTCGCCGCGCGCCAGGGCGCGGCGCAGTCTTTCCTGACCCGGCCGGCAGAGACCAAGGCGGGCACCGCCGTGCGCGTGCAGGTCAACATCGCCAACCCTTCTGATGTCGACGGCATCGACATCTCGACCTGCGACGGCGTCGGGCTGATGCGGACGGAGTTCCTGTTCGGCAAGACGCTTCCGGACGAGGAGACGCAGTACCGGGCCTACCGCAAGGTGCTGGAATGGGCAGGCGACAAGCCGGTGACCATCCGCACCGTCGACGCCGGCGGCGACAAGCCGCTTGCCGGCTTCACCGTCGAGGAGACCAACCCTTTTCTCGGCCTGCGCGGCATCCGGCTGTCGCTCAAGCGGCGCGACATTTTCCGGGTGCAGATCAGGGCATTGCTGCGCGCCGCCATCCACGGCAATCTGAAGGTCATGTTTCCGATGATCGCCACGCCCGAGGAATACAGCCAGGCCGCCGCGCTGTTCGCAGAGGAGCAAGCCGGGCTTGCCGCGCGCGGCGGCCTGGCTGTATTC
>NZ_RZOF01000663.1:0-831 GCF_003998955.1 Mesorhizobium sp. M4B.F.Ca.ET.017.02.2.1
TCGACGTGGGGGAAAAATTACTAACAGGGGGGAGGGCGGGGAAAACCCCGCCGATCCCACGAATTCCAGACCTGAGGCGGCGACCGGCGATGGCCGACCATAAATACCTTTCCATTCGCGGGGCGCGCGAACACAATCTGAAGAACGTCGATCTCGACCTGCCGCGTGACAGCCTTATCGTCATGACCGGCCTGTCAGGGTCCGGCAAGTCGTCGCTCGCCTTCGACACGATCTATGCCGAAGGCCAGCGCCGCTACGTCGAGAGCCTGTCGGCCTATGCGCGCCAGTTCCTGGAAATGATGCAGAAGCCTGATGTCGACCAGATCGACGGGCTGTCTCCCGCCATCTCCATCGAACAGAAGACGACGTCGAAAAATCCGCGCTCGACGGTCGGCACCGTCACCGAGATCTACGACTACATGCGCCTCCTGTTCGCGCGCGTCGGCGTTCCCTATTCGCCGGCCACCGGCCTGCCGATCGAGAGCCAGACGGTCAGCCAAATGGTCGACCGGGTGCTGGCGCTCGAGGAAGGCACGCGCCTGTTCCTGCTGGCGCCGATCGTGCGCGGCCGCAAGGGCGAGTACCGCAAGGAACTCCTGGAGCTGCAGAAGAAGGGTTTCCAGCGCGTCAAGGTCGACGGCGTCTTCTACGAGATCGCCGACGTGCCGGCGCTGGACAAGAAGTACAAGCACGACATCGACGTAGTCGTCGACCGCATTGTCGTGCGCGGCGACCTGGCGACGCGACTTGCCGATTCCATGGAGACGGCGCTTAAGCTCGCCGAGGGCCTGGCCGTCGCCGAATTCGCCGACAGGCCGCTCGACGCCAGCC
>NZ_RZOF01000664.1:0-817 GCF_003998955.1 Mesorhizobium sp. M4B.F.Ca.ET.017.02.2.1
TTTAACATGTTAATCAAAATTCGAGCCGGCTGAACTCGCCGGCGCGGCCGCCGGCTATCGGGAGGAAACATGGACAACAGCGAATTCCGCGCATGGTCGAGGCGTGCCGCCGATTGGGGCGTCGACTACCGCGACACCTTGCGCGAACGGCCGGTGCGGCCAGCGCTCGCGCCCGGCGAGGTTTTCCGTGCCATCGAGGTCTCGCCTCCAGAAACCGCGGAGCCGATGGAGCGAATCTTCGCCGATTTCGAGGAAAAGATCGTGCCCGGCATGACGCATTGGCAGCATCCGCGCTTCTTCGCCTATTTCCCGGCCAATGCTGCGCCCGTCTCGGTGGTAGCCGACTATCTAGTCTCCGCGATGGCAGCGCAGTGCATGCTGTGGCAGACCTCGCCGGCGGCGACCGAGCTGGAGACCCGAACCGTCGACTGGATGCGCCAGGCGCTCGGCCTGCCGGAAGGGTTTTCCGGTGTCATCCAGGACTCGGCCTCGTCGGCGACGCTGGCCGCCGTGCTCACCATGCGCGAGCGCGCGCTCGACTGGCAAGGCAACCGCAAGGGTCTCGCCGGGCAGGCGCGGCCGCGCGTCTATTCTTCCGACCAGGTCCACACCTCGATCGATCGCGCCATCTGGGTCGCCGGCATCGGCGAGGAGAACCTCGTGCGCATCCCAGCAGCCGGCCGCTTCCGCGCCATGGACACCGTGGCCCTCGAGACCGCGATCGTCTCCGACCGCGAGGCCGGCATGCTGCCGGCGGGGATCATCGCTTGCGTCGGCGGCACCCGCACCGGCGGCACCGACGACATCGCCGCCGTGG
>NZ_RZOF01000665.1:0-809 GCF_003998955.1 Mesorhizobium sp. M4B.F.Ca.ET.017.02.2.1
GGCCCCAGCTCATCCACGGTTTAGGCTACCTGAGGGGTGACGGGCTCTCGACCGCCGCCACGGATCAGGCAAGCACCTGGTCCGTGGCACCCCTCAACAATGCACGATTCCAGACACACAAGGGGTGTTCCAGCTTGACGCCGGCGTCCGCAAAATCACTGCCGCCGTGTTCCTTCGCGCACCCCTCATCCGTCTCGGCGCTGAGCGCCGATCCACCTTCTCCCACAAGGGGAGAAGGGAAAGGACCGCCATGTCCCGACACGTCACCTTCATGACCATCGACGACGCCGAGCACTACACGCCGGCCGAGCGCGCGGCGATCATCGCCGCCTATCCCGAGCATGAGCGCGAGGCGCGGGCGAAGGGCGTTCCGGTGCTGGGCTCGGGCCGCATCTTTCCGGTGCCGGAGGAGATGATCGCCTGCGAGCCGTTCCGGCTGCCGCGCTGGTGGCCGCGCATCGGCGCGCTCGATTTCGGCTGGGACCATCCCTCGGCCGCGGTCGAGCTCGCCTGGGACAGCGAGGCCGATGTCGTCTACGTCACCAAGGCGGCGCGCGCCTCGCAGCAGACACCGGCGATGCAGGCGCTCGCCCTGAAACCCTGGGGCGAATGGCTGCCATGGGCATGGCCGCGCGACGGCCGCCGCGAGACGCTGGAAGGCGCAGGCACCGCGCTCTGCACGGCCTGAACATGCTCGGCAACCACGCCCGCTTCGCCGACGGCTCGGTCTCGGTCGAGGCCGGGCTGATGGAGATGCTCGACCGCATGCAGTCCGGCCGCTTCAAGGTGTTTTCGACGCTGCTCGACTG
>NZ_RZOF01000666.1:0-799 GCF_003998955.1 Mesorhizobium sp. M4B.F.Ca.ET.017.02.2.1
ACCCATTCCAGGCTGAAGCTGAAGACGCCGCGCTTCGTCGGCGGCGCCTTCATCTGCGGCTACGGCCTGTCGCGCATCTTTGTCGAATTCTTCCGCGAGCCGGACCAGCAGCTCGGCTACCTGCTCGGCACCAACTGGCTGACCATGGGCATGATCCTGTCGACGCCCATGGTGCTGGCCGGCATCTGGGCGATGGCCACGGCCAGGCCGGTGACGCAGACGCAACCGGCATGACGCGGCTGAAGACCCGCATCATCGATCTCATCGGTGCGGTGGGGCCGATCCCGGTCAGTGAATACATGGCGCTTTGCCTGTTCGATCCCGAGGATGGCTATTACACCACCCGCGAGCCTTTCGGCGCGGCGGGCGATTTCGTCACCGCGCCGGAGATCAGCCAGATGTTCGGCGAGCTGGTCGCCGTCTGGCTCTACCAGGCCTGGCAGGCTTCTGGCCGGCCGCTGCCCGCAACCATCGCCGAGATCGGCCCCGGCCGCGGCACGCTGATGAAGGACATGCTGCGCGCCGTCCTGCGGCTCGATCCCGGCTTCGCCGCCGGCGTCTCGTTCGCCATGATCGAGACCAGCCCGCGCCTGGCCGAAATCCAACAGCGGACGCTTGCGGACCACACGGTCAAGCTCGACTGGCACCAAACCATCGAGACGCTGCCGAAAACGCCGCTCTTCATCGTCGGCAACGAACTGTTCGACGCCGTGCCCATCCGCCAGTTCGTTCGGACCATCTCCGGCTGGCGCGAACGCATGGTCGGCCTCGACGACGAGGATGGCCTGCGCTTCTTCGC
>NZ_RZOF01000667.1:0-796 GCF_003998955.1 Mesorhizobium sp. M4B.F.Ca.ET.017.02.2.1
GCGTGCCCGCCGGCTCCGGCATGTCGTCGATATAGACCGCCGTGCCGCTGACATGTTTGTGCGCGGAATCGTGGCGCTGGTCGCTGGCGACGCCGCCCTGGATCTTCTGCGCCTTCAGGTTGGGAACGTGCTTGGTCATTGGGCGCCTCCTTTGCCTTCTCCCCGTTCACGGGGAGAAGGTGGCCCGAAGGGCCGGATGAGGGGCAGCGCCGACATTAATGATTTTGCGAAAAGTGGCCGACGGTAGCGCCGCCCCTCATCTGCCTGCCGGCATCTTCTCCCCGTGAACGGGGAGAAGGACGCTGTCCGTCCGCTCGCGTTGGCTTGCATCAGGCCGCCTCGTCACGTGACACTTGGAACGGCGCCTTCGTTCCCATTGTTTCGATGTAGAAGCGCAGCAGAAGGTTCTTCGCCGCCAGCGCCCGGTATTCGGCGCTTGCCCGCATATCGGTGAGCGGCGTGAAATCGCTGGCGTACTCGGCCATCGCAGCCTCCACGGTTTCCTCTGTCCACGGCTTGCCGAGCAGCGCCTTCTCCACCGCGAAAGCCCGCTTCGGTGTCGCCGCCATGCCGCCATAGGCGATGCGGATATCGGCGACGGTGCCGTTCCTGGCAAGGGTGAGGTGGAAGGCGCCGAGGGCAGCGGTGATGTCCTCGTCGCGGCGCTTGGTGATCTTGTAGACGGCGAACCTTGTCGCCTTGGCCGGCACCGGCACATGCACGGCCTCGACGAACTCGCCCGGCCGCCGGTCCTGCTTGCCATAGGCGACGAAGAAATCTTCGAGCGGGATCGTGC
>NZ_RZOF01000668.1:0-795 GCF_003998955.1 Mesorhizobium sp. M4B.F.Ca.ET.017.02.2.1
CACTTGAAGCGGTGCGCAAGCTGGTCCGGGCCGAAGTGCCGCATCTCGACAATGACCGCCATTTCCATCCCGACATGGAAAAGGCCATCGCCATGGTGCGCAGCGGCGCCGCGGTGAGTGCGGCGAGCGCCGTGGCCTTGCCGGCGATTGCGGGAGCGGCGTGATGACCGCGCCTTCCTGGCTCACCGTAACCCGAGGCACCGCACCCTTGCTGGTCTCGATCCCGCACACCGGCATCGACCTTGCCGGTCTCGACAGCCGGCTGGTCTCGCCCTGGCTCGGCCGCCGTGATTGCGACTGGTGGATCGACAAACTGTACGATTTTGCGGCCGACCTCGGCGCGACGGTGGTACACACGGCGATCTCACGCACAGTCATCGACGTCAATCGCGACCCGTCCGGCGTCTCGCTCTATCCCGGCCAGGCGACGACTGGCCTTTGCCCGACCGAGACCTTCGACGGCGATCCCCTCTACCATATGGGCGAGGAGCCGACGCCTTCGGAAATCGACGAGCGCCGCGAGACCTACTTCAAGCCTTACCATGCCGCCCTGCAGGCCGAGATCGACCGGCTGCACGGCATGCACGGAAGAATCGTCCTCTACGACTGCCACTCGATCCGCTCGGTGCTGCCGCGCCTGTTCGGGGGCACGCTGCCGGTGTTCAACCTCGGCACCAATGACGGCAAAAGCACCGATCCCGCGCTGCAGGCCAAGGTTGCCGAGATCATGGCTGGTACCGGTCAGACCTGGGTGGTCAATGGCCGCTTCAAGGGCGGCTGGATCACGCGCAATTT
>NZ_RZOF01000669.1:0-794 GCF_003998955.1 Mesorhizobium sp. M4B.F.Ca.ET.017.02.2.1
GCATCACCGCGCCGTTACCGTCATCGGCGCCGAAGCGCCGCTTGATCTTGCCGGTCACCGGCAGCGCGATCTGTCCCTGCAGCGCCGAGAACGGCGCTGCGGCCGTGAGCCGGTTGCCTTCCGGCACCGGCAGCGCGGCCAATTCCACCGGCGCCGGCGTCTTGCCGTCTCCTCCCGGAGCCTGGTCGCCATCGGCCGATTTGCGCTCGGCCGCCTTGGCCTGGTCCGTCGCCCTGCGCGCCTTGTCGGCCTCCAGCGAGGCGATCAGTTCCTTGAGGCTGCCCGCCCTGGCGGCCAGTACCTGTGAGCGCTGCTTCTCGGCGGCGATCTCCGTCTCGGTGTCGGCCTGAAGCTTCTGCTTGGCCTCGAGCAGCATGCTCAGCCGCTTCTTTTCCGCCGCCTGTTCGCCGACCGCCGTCGTCAGCCTGGCCCGCTCCGCCTCGATCGAGGTCGTCACCCGCGTCTGTTCCTTGAGGTCGGCGAGCAGCACCTCGGTTTGCTGGCGCAATTCCGGCACCACCGCGCCGAGCAGGATGGCGCTGCGCACCGACGACAGCGCGTCCTCCGGCTTGACCAGGATCGCCGGCGGCGGATTGAGCCCCATGCGCTGCAACGCGCCCAGCACTTCGGCCAGCACGTCGCGCCGCGCCGCCAGCGAGGCACGTATCTTCTGCTCTTCCGCTTTCAGGCCTTCCAGCTTGGCGCCGATGTCCTCGATGTCCTGGCCGAGCTTCTGCTCGGTCATCGCCGACTGGATCAACGCCGCGGTGATCGAGGCATGATCCTTCTTGACC